>JBJMQJ010000345.1:0-7353 GCA_045802765.1 Myxococcales bacterium | reverse complement strand
GGCGCGAGACCTTCGGCCGCAAGCTCTGGGAGGAGATCCCCCGACAGGTGCGCGGCGATGGAACGCACTTCGAGTCCTCGACCGGGTACCAGCGGCTCACCGCCGAGCTGTTCCTCGGAGCCGTGCTCGCCGCCCGCGCCGGAGGAACGCCCGCGCCGCGCGAGGTGGAGCTTTCGGTGGCGGGGCTTTTCCGCAGCATCGGGCACCTCCTCAAGCCGAGCGGACGGATCCCGCAGATCGGCGACCTCGACTCGTGCCGGGGCCTGCCTCTCATGCCGCGAGCGGCGCTCGACTGCGGGTATCTCCCCGCGCTCGGCGCGGCGGCGCTCGTCGATCCGACCCTGAAGCTGCCCGACGCGCCCTGCCCGGTCGAAGTGGCCTGGCTCCTCGGCGCGCCGGGCGTGGAGCGCTTCGACCTGCTGCCGGCGCGCGGCCACACCGGCAGCTCGATCTT
Source organism: Myxococcales bacterium (assembly GCA_045802765.1). Lineage (GTDB taxonomy): Bacteria > Myxococcota > Myxococcia > Myxococcales > 40CM-4-68-19 > VBKO01. Next base: position 6,899 of record JBJMQJ010000345.1, on the reverse strand, counting down.
GCGCGACGCGAACGTGGCCGTGCTCCGCCGGGGCGAGGGCTACCTGTGCCTCACCGCCGGCCCCAACGGTCAGGGCGGCTGCGGCGGGCACGCGCATAACGACAAGAACTCCGTCGAGCTATCGTTCGGCGGCGTCGACCTGGTGGTCGACCGCGGCACGTTCGTCTACGCGCGCGACCCGCACGACCGGGATCGGCGGCGGGGGACTTCGGGGCACAGCACCGTGCAGGTGGACGGCGCCGAGCAGAACCGCATCATCCCCGGGCGCCTGTTCGCGCTGCCCGACACTTCCCACGCCCGCATCCGCTGGATGGACCGGCCCAACGGCCACGAGATGGCGAGCGGAGAGCACCTGGGCTACCAGCGGCTGCCGCGCGGCGTGGTGCACCGCCGCCTGGCGGCGCTGGGGGAAGGATTCGCCGCGTTCCAGGACGAGCTGTTCGGCGACGGCGCGCACGTCCTCGCGGCGCGCTGGTTCATCCCGCACACCGGCGTCTCGGTTCGCGCGGCCGCGGCGGACGAGCTGCGCCGGATCGCGGCGCAGACCCCGGCGGGCTTTGCCCCGGAGCGCTTCGACGCCTCGCGCTGCGTAGAAGTGCGGGTGGATGGGAAACCCTTTGCCCTGTTCGCGTTCGCCGCCTCGTTGCGCTTCGAACTGTCGCTGGACGAAACGGACGTGTCGCCGGGTTACGCCGAACGGATCCCGGCGCGCGTCGTCACGCTGCGCTGCGCCGGCGAAGTTCCCGCGCGGATCTGGACCTGCGCCCTCGTGCTTCCGCGCGAGTGAGTGCCTAGCTTCCCGCAACCAGATGGACCGGGCGCTCGCCTGGTCCAAAAGCGACCCGCCCGGAACGGGCACACGAGGGGGTTTGTGGCAATGCTCCAGGTCAAGGAGCCGACGCTGCTCGACAAGATCGAGGCGCGTCAGGCGGTGGTGGGAATCTGCGGGCTCGGATACGTCGGTCTTCCGCTCGCGCTCACGTTCGGAGAGAAGGGCTTCCCGGTCATCGGGTTCGACATCGATGCGCGCAAGATCTCGGCGCTGGAGAAGGGCGAGAGCTACATCCGCCACATCGACGCGGGCCGGATCCAGAAGCAGAACGCGCGCGAGGACAAAGGCTTCTCCGCCACGCTCGACTTCCGCAAGGCGAGCCAGGCGGACGTCCTCATCATGTGCGTCCCGACGCCGCTGAACGCGAACCGCGAGCCGGACATGACGTACATCGAGGCCACCGCGCGGGCGATCGGCCCGTACGTGCGCTCCGGCCAGCTCGTCGTGCTGGAGAGCTCCACCTATCCGGGCACCACCGACGAGGTGGTGAAGCCCATCGTCGAACAGCTCTCCGGACTGCGCGCCGGAATCGACTTCCACCTCGCCTTCTCGCCCGAGCGCGAGGACCCGGGGAACCCGAGCTTCAACACCGCCACCATTCCCAAGGTCGTGGGCGGGTACACCAAGCAGTGCACCGAGCTGGCCTGCGCGCTCTACGCGTCCGCCATCACCAAGGTGGTGCCGGTGAAGGGGACCCGGGAGGCGGAGCTGACCAAGCTCCTGGAGAACATCTTCCGCTGCGTGAACATCGCGCTCGTCAACGAGCTGAAGCTCCTCTGCGAGCGGATGAACATCGACGTCTGGGAAGTGATCGACGCGGCGAAGACCAAGCCGTTCGGGTTCATGGCCTTCTATCCGGGCCCGGGGCTGGGCGGGCACTGCATCCCGATCGATCCCTTCTACCTGACGTGGAAGGCGCGCGAGTTCGAGTTCAACACGCGCTTCATCGAGCTGGCGGGCGAGATCAACTGGCAGATGCCGTACCACGTGGTGGACCGGACCATCGAGGCGCTCAACGAGCAGGGCAAGTCGGCCAAGGGCGCCAAGGTGCTGATCCTGGGGCTCGCCTACAAGAAGAACATCGACGATCTGCGGGAGAGCCCGTCGATCCGCCTGATCGAGCTGTTCCGGCAGAGGGGCCTCACCGTCGAGTACCACGACCCGTACTGCCCCAAGATGAAGGAGATGCGCCACCAGCCGCGGTACATGCTGGAGATGCAGAGCGTGCCGCTGGAGCAGGGGGTCGAGTGGGCCGACGCGGTGGTGATCGCCACCGACCACGACTCGATCGACTACCAGAAGCTGGTGCGCGACGCGAAGCTGGTGGTGGACAGCCGCAACGCCACCAAGAACGTTTGTTTCGGTCGGGACAAGATCAAGACCGCGTAAGTCCACGCACCTGCGCCTACAGCGCCGTCGCGCTTGTGTCGCGCGCGACGGCGAGGCACAACAGGCGGATGGCCTTCGCCCTCCTGCTGTGCTCGCTGCTCGCCGCCGCGCCGGACCGGACCGACCCGCGCCAGCGCGTCCTTTCCGCCCTCGTCGACGAGCTGTCCCGCTCGCAGAAGGACCTGCGCATCCGCGGGCACGAGGCCCCCTACTTCCTCTCGTACTCGGTGCGCGGCATCGAGGCCCGGGAGGTGGGCGCGAAGTACGGCGCCGTCTTCCTCGATCACGTCCGGCGCGAGCGCCGGCTGCAGGTCGACGTGCGGGTGGGGAGCTACGAGTTCGACAACACCGGCTCGCAGGAGATGTTCGACTTCGACGCCCAGGACTCGGGCTACAGCGCCGGTCGCGAGGCTCCGCTCGACGACGACCCGGCCGCGCTGCGCAACGCGCTGTGGCTGCTCACCGACGACCTCTACAAGAAGGCGCTCTCCGCGTACCTCAAGAAGAAGGGCAAGGAGGTCTACCGGCCCGACGACCCGGACCGCCCGCCCAGCTTCTCGCGCGAGGAGCCGCAGGTCGACGTGATGCCCAAGGCGGAGCGTCCCTTCGACGCCGAGGCGTGGAAGCGCGAGCTGCGGGTGCAGTCGGACCGGCTGCGCTCGCACCCGGAGCTGTTCGATTCGCAGATGCGGGCCGGCGTCGACCGCGAGGAGCGCGAGCTGGCCAACACGGAGGGCGCGCGCCTGGTCACCGAGCGCGTCATCTACGGCCTGCACGTGCAGGCCTGGGCCCGCGCTCCCGACGGCATGCTCCTGGAGGACAGCCGGGACTTCTACGGCGCGACCGAGGCGGAGCTGCCGAGGGGAGAGAAGCTGTCGCGCAAGATCGACGAGATGGTGGTGGAGCTGCTCGCCCTCCGCAACGCGCCGGTGCTGGATCCGTACACCGGGCCGGCGCTGCTCGCCCCCGAGGCGGCCGGCGTGCTCTTCCACGAAGCGGTGGGCCATCGGCTCGAGGGCGAGCGGCAGAACGACGACAAGGACGGGCGCACCTTCAAGGGACAGGTCGGCAAGCCCATCTTGCCTGCCTTCCTCACCATCGTGGACGACCCGACGCTGGGGCGGTTCGGCGGCGTGAGCTTGAACGGCCTCTACAAGTACGACGACCAGGGGGTCCTCGGGCAGCGCACGGTGCTGGTCGACCGCGGCGTGCTGAAGACGTTCCTCCTCTCGCGCGCCCCGGTGGCGGGCTTTGCGCACTCCAACGGGCACGGCCGGTCGTCGCCCGGTCGGGACCCGGTCGCGCGCATGGCGAACCTGATCGTCCACTCCGATCGCACCCTGACGCCCGCCAAGCTCAAGGAGGCGCTCATCGCCGAGGCGCGCCGCCAGGAGAAGCCCTTCGGGCTCCTCATCCGCGACGTGACCGGCGGCAACACCGACACCAGCGGGTACGCGTACCAGGCCTTCAAGGGGCAGCCGCGGCTCGTCTACAAGGTGGACGCGAAGACGGGCGAGGAGACGCTGGTCCGCGGCGTGGAGATCGTCGGCACGCCGCTCACCGCGCTGGGGAAGATCACCGCGACCGGAGACGACCCGCGGGTGTTCGACGGCTACTGCGGCGCCGAGAGCGGATTCGTCCCGGTCTCGACGGTGGCGCCCACCGTCCTCATCGCCGAGATCGAGCTGCAGCGCACCCGCAAGGACAGCGGGCGCCCGCCGGTGCTCACCTCGCCCTGGGCTGCTCCGCCGGTCACCGCCGTCAAGCGGTGAGGCTGCTCGCGCGAGCCTTCACGGAGCGGTCTTGAACTGGAAAAACGGCTGGCCCACCCATCCGTCGGGCGCGTCGGGCCGGGTCGCGACTGCCCCCCTCGCATCGGACACGCGCACCGCGAACGCGTACGCAGCTCCTGGCGCGAGCCCGGTGGCCGGGATCTCGAAACAGCTGCAATGCGCATCGCCTGTCGCGCACCGCGGTCCGCTGTTGCTCACGCCGGCCTGGCCGGTCCGGGAGTGGCTGGCCGTCTTGGTGAAGGGTCGTCCGAGCGGCACGATCTCGACGTCGACCGTCACCACGTCGTCTTCGGAATCGCACACCGAGGCGTAGATCGCGGGTACGCCGTGCAACTCGCACGAGGCGCCTGGACATCCACCCATCATGGGTCCGGGGCCGTAAATCCCAGCGTCGTCTCCGAGCAGAATGCCTCCCGCCCCGAACGGATCCCAGCTCGGCGCGGTGTTGGGCGACCGCACGACGACCTGCATCTTCGCGCGGGCGGATTCATCTCCGGCGAGCGCCGTGACCGTGAGCTCGTATTGGCCCTCGTCGGCGCGCTTGGGAGAGAGGGTCAGGAGCGACCCCGTAAGCTTGGCGAAAGGCGGAAGGTCGGCAGAGAACGTGGCCTGCTCCGACTGGGTTCCCACGACCATCAGCTGGATCTCGCGCGTCTGGCCGCCCTGCATCTCGATGGGCGTGTCGGGCGCCACCAGCTCGAGGCCTGCGCGGTATGTGCGACCGTTGCCCGACCCGCAGCCGACGGCCGCGACGAGCACCACCAGGATCGATCGGTCCATGCGAATCTCCCTCGCAAATGGAGGACGATGTTCACCCGGATCCGGCCCGCTAACCGGCGACGCGCGCGCGTTTTCTACAGTGAACAGAGCACGGCCGACCGGCTATCAGGCGCCCGCCGGTTCTCACCTCGCCCTGGGCTGCTCCGCCGGTCACGGCTGTGAAGCGATAGCCGTCTGCGTCGGAGACCCGACAGATCGCGTCGGGCCGGAGGTGCTCCTCCGCCGCTGAGTTCATAAATCCCGGGCGTGCGCCTCGCCGTGCTCGCACTCGCGCTCGTCGCCGCCTGCCGAGGATCCGCCCCGACGGCCGGTTCGCTCGAGAGCACTGGCAGTTCGCGCGAGACCGATGCCGGCGCCGCCGGCGATCCTGCGGGTGCGGCCGATCAGGCTTCCGATCCGCCTGCTGCCGGCGCGCTCGACGGTGGCGCCGACATCGCTCCGGTGGACGGCGGGAAAGGGTCGGATGGCGGAGCGGATCCGGGTTCGCGAGGCGTGACCTGCACGCCGGGTGGCCAGGCGAAGCTCGCGTGGCGGATCACGGGTCATCAGAGCCCGTGGCGCGCCGACGACAACGATTGGTACGCGCCGCTCGGCACCGATGGGCTCGACGGCGTCCTGGTGAATCACCTCTTCGAGCTGGGTCAAAGCTCGTCGGACAACGAGATGATCCTCGATCGCGATGGCGGCACGCGGGTTTCCGCGGTCGCGCGACGGGACTGTCGTGCCGCCAGCCCGTGCGGGGGAACGTACGCGTTCGCACGGGATGGCAGGGTGTACTCGACCGACGGCACCATCGTCTCGGCCGTGGACGGCCACCTGATTCATCGTTTCGAACGGAACGCGCCGGGGACGAATGCAGGCACGTTCAACGACGACGGCCCGATTGCGACGAATGGCGAGATGACGGTCTACGCCGCAATCGACTACTCCCCGGACGGCTCTTCGAGAGCCTTCGTCAGCGCAGTGGACCGCGACGGCGCCACGCTCTGGCAACGAACGCTCGGGGATGCAATCCACTCGCTGGCGGTCGACGGCTCGAACGTGACCTTGGCGCTCTTCAGCCTCGGTGATCTCATCGCCATCGATCCCGGCGGTAGGACGCTCTACGTGCAGCCGCTGAATGCAGGCGCCGGTTCGGGTGCGAAACTGCAGGCTGCCGGCGGGAACTTCTTCCTTGGCAGGCGGACGATCTATCGTGTGCGGGACGGCGCGCCTTCGATCGTCCTTCAGTTCGACGTCTACGATTTCGTCCTCACGGCATCGCGCCTGGTGTTGTGGCGGTACGAGATGGGCCGGCGCGACGCCGTGATCGCGATCGACCCCTCCAGCGGCACGACGATCTGGGAGCGTCCTGCACTCGATCGCTTGCGCTTGCCATTCTCCATCGCACAGGACCTGACCCTGGTGCTCGATCCCACGTCCGTCGTCCACGTCGTCGACGCGGACGGACAGGAATCGATCGCCTGCCAGCTTCCGGCCGGCGTTTGGAGCCCCGGCGTTCTCTTGCAAGGTGGACGTCTGCTGCTCGAACGATATCCCGACCTCGAGGCGTACGACCTGCCGTAGCCGAACGGATCCTTGCGCTCACCTCGGCCCGCGTGACGGAATCGGAGTCGCCGGACTTCGTGGTCTAGCGGCCGCCTGCGCCGAGCGCCATCGGCACGCCGAAGGCCGCCGCCGAGTAGCCCGACCGTACCGCCTCTACTTCGAAGGCCGCCAGCGGCTCTCCGGTCGCGAGGGCGAACGCGCGCTCGAAGCGTGCTCCGGAGCGCACGCCGCGAATCACGTCGCGAATGGCCTGATCTCCGCGCAGCGCGAGCAGAAGCTCGAAGGTCCGGTGCGCCGCGGCGTACACCGCTTCCCTCTCGGTCCGGTACAGCTCCGGCGTGGGATGCAGCAGATCGGCCGCGGGGTGCGCGCGCTGCCAGCGCCGCAGATCCTCCAACGCCAGCCGGCGGTGTCCTTGCCCGGCGGTGACCGAAGCCATCCCTTCCCGGAACCAGAGAGGCGGCTCCTCCGGCCACCCACCGTCGGCAGGCTGCAGGAGCTGATACATGAGCGCGTGGGTCAGCTCGTGCACGAGGAGCTCGGACATCTCCTCGGGC
>JBJMQJ010000344.1:0-3849 GCA_045802765.1 Myxococcales bacterium | reverse complement strand
GGAAGCTCACCGAAGCCGAGGAGAGGGCGCGGCGCGGCGCGGAAGAGGCTGCACGCGTGGAAGCCGAGGCGGCGGCGCGCGCCGCCGAGGAGGAGCGCATCGCCGCCGAGCGCGCGGCGCACGAAGAAGCGCGGCGCAAGCTGGCGGAAGCGGAGGCGGGCCGGACGCTCGCGGAAGGCCTGGCGAAGACGCGCGGCGGGTTCATGGCGCGGCTCAACGCTTTCGTCGGCGCCGCCAAGGAGCTGGACGACGCGACGCTGGCCGAGCTGGAGGAGATCCTCTTCTCGGCGGACGTGGGCGTGCGCACCGCGACCCGGCTCCTCGAATCGGTGCGCGAGCGGCTCAAGCGGCGCGAGCTGTCCGACCTGTCGCGCGTCAAGGCGGCGCTGCGCGAGGAGGTGGAGCGAATCCTCTCGCTGGGGGTCGCGCCCGGGGAGTCGGGGCACGGCGGGCTCCCCGATCTGGCGGCGGGCACGCCGCAGCCGCAGGTGGTGATGGTCGTCGGCGTGAACGGGACGGGAAAGACCACCACCATCGGGAAGCTCGCCGGGCGGCTGAAGCAGGCGGGCAAGTCGGTCGTCCTCGGCGCCGGCGACACCTTCCGCGCCGCCGCCGGCGAGCAGCTCGACGTGTGGGCCGACCGCGCCGGAGTGCCCATGGTGCGCGGGAAGGACGGCTCGGACCCGGGCGCGGTGCTCTTCGACGCGGTGGCGCGCGCCAAGGCGGAAGGCATCGAGGTAGTGCTCTGCGACACGGCGGGCCGGCTCCACACCAAGGCGAATCTGATGGAGGAGCTGAAGCGGCTGAAGCGCACCCTGGACAAGGCGCACGCTGGATCCCCTCACGAGATCGTGCTGGTGGTGGACGCGACCACCGGCCAGAACGCCATCGCCCAGGCGCGCCAGTTCCACGAGTCGCTCGGCGTGACGGGCTTCGTGCTCACCAAGCTCGACGGGACCGCCAAGGGAGGCGTGATCATCGGCATCTGCGACGAGCTGAAAATCCCCGTCCGATACGTCGGCGTGGGCGAGAACGTCGCCGACCTCAAGCCCTTCGACCCTCACGAATTCGTCGAGGCGCTGTTCAGCTGAGACCTTTGGCGAGCCGCGCCGCCGCGCGCACTGCGTCCAGTCCTGCCGGCTTCATCTCCACCGACACCCAGCCGGAGTAGCCGATGTCGCGCAGCGCGGCGGCGATCGCGGGCAGGTCGAGCGTGCCGCCCGCGCGGACCGGCGCGAGATCAGGTTCGCTGAGGTGCACGTGGCGCAGCACGTGGGCACTGGCCCGCAGCCGCGCGGGAAAATCCTCGCTGGCGAGCAGCGCGCAGGCCGCGTCCAGGTGCAGGCCGAACCCCGGCGAGGCGACTTCCTCGACCAGGCGGAGCGCTTCCTCCGAGGTGGTGATGAAGTCCGCTCCATAGCGCGGCGGATTCGGCTCGATGCAGACGCAGGTGCCGGCCTGCGCGGCGGCGGAGCCGAGCGCGCGGAAGAATCCCACGGCGGCGCGCCAAGCGTCCGCGAGGGGCAGCGAGCCGCGCGCGCGGTTCCGCGGCGACCCGAACACGAGCGCCCCGGCGCCGAGGCGGCCGCCGAGGCGCGCCACGCCCGATAGGTACTCCAGCGTCCGCTTCTGCGCTTCACCGAAGACGGTCAGCTCCGGGCGCCCGAAGAGCAACGCCTGCATGGCGACGATGCGCAGTCCGCGGCGCGACCAGGCAGCGCGGCAAGCGGCGATCTCCGCATCGGTCGCGGAGTCGGGCCGGGGAAAGATCTTCGTCGGAGCCAGCTCCACGCCCGCGAAGCCGTGCTCGCGCAGGAGGCTCGCCGCCGCGCCGTCCTCCGCAGGCTCCCACGCGATCGCGGACATCGCCAGGTTCATCGTCCTCGCTCCTCGCGGACGAAACGCTCGAGGCCGCGCAGAATCTCCTCGCGCGAGCGGAGGTACCCTCCCCGGCCGCCCCACAGCCCGGCGTGGCGGCTGCGCAAATCGTACCGCGCGGGCGCGCCGGAGGGCGCCCGCAGCTCGCGGCCGAAGCACCGCGCCGCGATCTCGCCCATCGCGAGCGGCTCGGTTGCGAGGTGCAGCAGCCGGATCCCCGCGCCATGCGCCCTCTCGGCGTCGTCCCACAGCGCGCGCACGTCGTAGAACTGGTACGTCGACTCGGGATGGATCTTCTCCACCTCGTTCTCGTGCAGCAGATCGTAGACGGCGTTCTTCTTCAGCCCCGGACCGAACAGGCCGGGAAGGCGCAGCACCTGCGCACCGAATCGGTCCTCGCAAAGCTGCTCCAGCATCCGCCGGTGCCGTCCGTAGGCATGGCGCGCGTCGGCCGGCGCCGATTCGTCGATCCCGGCCGGCGCCTCGAAGACGTCGACCGTGGAGACGAGCACGAAGCGCTCCGCGCCGACCTCGCGGAGCGCCGAGGCGAGCCGCTCGATCCCTGCCAGGTCAGCGGCGGGATCCCGGTTCGCCTTCCATTTCTCCGCGCGTGCTCCGGCGCAGACCAAAAGGCCGAAGCTCCTCCCGCGCAGCTCGTCCACGTTGGAGGAGTTGACCAGCACGTCGAAGGGAACCATCCGGAGCAGGTTGCTGCCGACGAACCCGGTGTGGCCGATGAGCGCGCTCTTCACGGATCGAACCTGCCCAGGCAGGCCGCGGCCAGCGCCGAAAGCACCGTCGCCCCGCCGCGCAGGCCGCGGATCTTCGACGGGACCTGGCCGCGCGGGTACTCGCGCCGCACGGGGACCTCCACCACCTTGAAGCCGAGCCGCGCGGCGCGGATCGACAGGTAGTAGTGCAGCTCGTATCCGCCGAACACGTCGCGGAACGGCGCGACGCGCTCGTCCCGCAAGAAGCGAGCGCTATAGGCGCGAAAGCCGTTGGTCGTGTCCGTGTACCAGTAGCCAGCGGCGATGGAGATCGCCGGCGCGTGCAAGAGGCGCACGCCAGCCTCGCGCAGCATCGGGGTGTTCACGCCTTCGCCGCCGGGAAGGTATCGCGATCCCTGCACGAAGTCGGCGCCGCGCGACAGCTCGTCGAGGAAGAGCGAGATCGCGGAAGTGTCGTCCTTGTCGTTGCCGTCGACCAGCACCACGCCCTGGTACCCTTGGTCGAGCGCCCAGGCGAGACCCATCCGCAGCTGCGCTCCCAGCCTGCCCGGGCCCGTCTTGACGAGGAGCGCGCGCACGCCCACGTCGCGCAGCGCCGCCGGCTCCGTGCTGCCGTCCCTGCTGCCCCCGTCGGCGACGATCACGTCCGCGAGGTCCATCTCGCCGCGCATCTTCGCCAGTTGGCGCTGGAAGCGCCCGTCCTCGTCGAGAACCGGGATGCAGACGCAGAAGCGCGTCCGCCTGGGAAAGAACTCGTGCGCGTCGTGCGCGGGCACCTGCCGGCTCACCTCGACTCCCGCACCACGTTCCGTCGCTCGGCGCTGGGGACCATGACCGAGCTGTTGGCCTCTTCGGCGATGTAATACAGCGGGCGCTCGCGCGTCTCGTCCAGGATCCGGCCGACGTACTCGGTGACGACGGCGAGGATGAGGAAGAGCAGCAGGAACATCCCCGCGTTCTGCAGCGAGAGCGTCATCCAGCCCTCCGCCACGCGCGTCTTGAAGATGCGCACCGCGAAGACGTAGCCGATGTAGATCAGGTTGAGGAACGCCGCGCCCAGCGCGAGCCAACCCACCAGGCGCAGCGGCCGGGTGGAGTTCCCCACGATGACCGCCAGGGCCGTGTCGGCGGCGTCGAACAGGCTCTCGCGCTGCGGGCTCCCGCTGCGCGAGATCGGCCGGTATTCCACGGTGCGCGTCTCGTACCCGATGTACGGGGTGAGCGCGCGCAGGTACCGGTG
>JBJMQJ010000343.1:0-4430 GCA_045802765.1 Myxococcales bacterium | reverse complement strand
CCATTCTCCTGCTCGCGACGGTTTCGGAGCATCCACAGGCGGCAACGCTCAAAAGGCTCGAGCACGAGTATTCGCTGGCGCCTGCGCTGCGTTCCGCATGGGCAGCTCAGCCGGTCGCGTTCACGGAGCACCAAGGCCGGACCACCCTGGTCCTCGAGGATCCCGGCGGCAAACCGCTGGACGGGCTGCTGCGGGCGCCGATGGAGCTCGGCCTCTTCCTACGCGTGGCTATGGGCCTCGCGTTCGCCCTGCGCCAACTGCACGCGCAGGGCATCATCCACAAGGACGTCAAGCCAGCCAACCTCCTGGTCGACACCGCGACCGGCGGGGTGTGGCTGATGGGCTTCGGCATCGCCTCGCGGCTGCGGCGCGAACGCCAGGCGCCCGAGCCTCCCGAGATCATCGCCGGTTCGCTGCCCTACATGGCCCCGGAGCAGACGGGACGCATGAACCGTTCGATCGATTCGCGGGCCGACCTCTACGCGGCCGGCGTCACGCTCTACGAGATGCTGACGGGCGGTCTCCCGTTCACCGCATCGGATCCGATGGAATGGGTGCACTGCCACATCGCGAGGCGTCCACCACCGCCCACCGAGCGCAGGGAGGACGTCGCCGGCGTCGTCTCGGCGATCGTCATGAAGATGCTCGCCAAGACCCCCGAGGAGCGCTACCAGACCGCCGCCGGGGTCGAGCGCGACCTGCGCCGCTGCCTTGCAGCTGGGGAGGACCACCGCCGGATCGACGCTTTCCCGCTCGGCGAAGACGATACGCCCGACCGGCTCCTCGTTCCCGAGAAGCTCTACGGGCGCTCGCGCGAGATCGAGACGCTGCTCGCCGCCTTCGACCGGATGGTGACGAGCGGGAGACCGGAGCTTGTGCTGGTCTCCGGGTACTCGGGCATCGGCAAGTCGTCCGTGGTCAACGAGCTGCAGAAAGTTCTCGTGCCCCCCCGCGGCCTCTTCGCTTCGGGGAAGTTCGATCAGTACAAGCGCGACATCCCCTACGCCACGCTCGCCCAGGCCTTTCAGAAGCTGATCCAATCGCTTCTGGGCAAGAGCGAGGCGGAGCTGGCCCGCTGGCGCGACGCGCTCCGCGAGGCGCTGGATCCCAACGGACAGCTGATCGTGGACCTGGTCCCGAAACTCGAGCTCATCATCGGCGAGCAGCCGCCCGTGCCCGAGCTCTCGCCGCAGGACGCGCAGCGGCGCTTCCAGTCCGTGTTCCAGCGATTCCTCGGCGTCTTCGCGCGCCCGGAGCACCCGCTGGCGCTCTTCCTCGACGACCTGCAGTGGCTCGACGCCGCGACGCTCGACCTCCTGGACGACCTGCTGACCCGGTCGGAGCTACGGCACTTGATGCTGATCGGCGCCTACCGCGACAACGAGGTCACCACCGTCCATCCGCTCACGCGCAAGCTCGAAGCGATCCGGAACGCCGGAGCGCCCGTGCAGGAAGTGAGGCTTCTGCCCCTCGCCGGTGAGGACGTGCGTCAGCTCGTCGCGGATGCGCTTCGCTGCGAGCCGGCGCGCGCCGCCCCGCTGGCGGAGCTGCTGCGCGAGAAGACGGGCGGCAACCCGTTTTTCGTGATCCAGTTCATCGCCGCTCTTGCCGACGAGGGACTGCTGACGTTCGACCATGAAACGGCACGCTGGTCTTGGGACCTCGAACACATCCACGCGAAGGGGTACACGGCCAACGTCGTCGACCTGATGGCCGGGAAGCTGAACCGCCTGCCAGTCGCGACGCAGAAGGTCCTGCAGGAATTCGCCTGTCTCGGCAACAGCGCGGACACAACGACGCTCGCGCTCGTGCGCGGGACGTCTGAGGAACAGGTCCATGCGGATTTGTGGGAGGCGGTTCGTCTGGAGCTCATCGAGCGCCTGGACGGCGGCTACCGATTTGTGCACGACCGTGTCCGGGAAGCCGCATACTCCCTGATCCCGGAGCCGTCGCTCGCCGCCGCGCACCTGCGAATCGGGAGACTGCTCGCCGCTCACACGCCGCCGGAGAAGCGCGAGGAGCTCATCTTCGAGATCGTCAATCAGCTCAACCGCGGCGTCGCGCTGATCAGTTCGCCGGACGAGCGCGAGCAGCTCGCGGAGCTCAATCTGATCGCGGGCAAGCGCGCCCGGAATGCGACCGCCTATGCATCGGCGCTGACCTACCTCGCGGCCGGTCGCGCGCTGCTCCCGGCGGACGGCTGGGACCGGAGCGGCGCACTCACCTTCGCGCTCGAGCTCCGCCGCGCCGAGTGCGAATTCCTTACCGGCGCGTACGCGGCCGCGGAGGAGCGTCTTTTGCTGCTGTCCACCCGCGCCGGGCGGCTCCTCGACTACGCGGCCGTCACCGGGCTGGAGGTGGAGCTCTTCACGACCCTCGGCCGGAGCGATCGGGCCGTCGAGGCATGTCTCGCGTATCTCCGAGGCATCGGCATCCAGTGGTCCGCGCGCCCGACGGAGGAGGAGGTCCGGCAAGAATACGAGCGCCTCTGGCGCGAGATCGGGAGTCGCTCAATCGAGGAGCTCGTCGATTTGCCCCTGATGTCGGACCCCGAGTTGCGCGCCACCATGGATGTCCTCCACGCCGGCCTGCCGGCAGTCTTGTGGGCCGACGAGAACCTGTTCTGGCTCGTCGTGTGCCGGATGGCGAACCTCAGCCTGGAGCACGGCCACAGCGATGGATCGTGCTTCGCCTACGTCTGTCTGGGCATGCTCCTCGGGCACCGTTTCGGCAATTACCGAGCCGGGTTCAGCTTCGGGAAGCTCGGTCTGGACCTGGTGGAGCAGCGCGGGCTACGTCGGTTCGAGGCCGGTGTCGACCTGAATTTCGGGGGCTGCCTCCTCCCCTGGACGCAGCCCATTCGCTCAGGCCGCAGCCTGGTACGCCGCGCCTTCGACGTGGCCACCAGACTTGGCGACCTCACCTACGCGGGCTACGCCCGTAGCATGCCGATCACGCATCTTCTTGCCACCGGGGAGCCGCTCGCAGATGTGCAGCGCGAGGCCGAAGCGGGGGTCGAGTTCGCGCGCCAACTCCGGCACGGCCTCGTCATCGACATCATCACGGCCCAGCTCAGGCTCATCCGGACCCTCCGCGGCTTGACCCCTGACTTCGTCTCCTTCAACGATGCCGCGTTCGACGAGGACGCGTTCGAGCAGCACCTGGCGGAGGAGCCGGGCCTGAAGCTCGCCGCCTGCTGGTACTGGATCCGCAAGCTGCAGGCGCGCTTCTTCGCGGGTGCCTACACGTCCGCGATCGGGGCGGCCGCGAACGCACGACCGCTGCTCTCGACGACGCCGGGATTCTTCGAGGTGGCAGAATACGAGCTCTACCTTGCGTTGGCGCGGGCTGCGCTCTGCGATGCCGCGCCCCCCGCGGAACGTGCCCGCCATCAGGAGGCGCTGGCCACCCACCATGGCCAGCTGGAGGAATGGGCCGCGAACTGCCCTGCGAACTTCGAGGATCGCGCTGCGCTGGTCGGAGCCGAGATCGCGCGCATCGAGGGCCGGGATGCCGAGGCAATGCGGCTCTACGAACGGGCGATCGCTGCGGCACGAGCGAACGGCTTCGTCCACAACGAGGCACTCGCGAGCGAGCTTGCCGCGCGTTTCTATGCCGCGCGCGGCTTCGAGGACATCGCGCATCTCTACCTGCGGAAGGCCCGGAACGGCTACCTGCGCTGGGGCGCCGAGGGCAAGGTGCGGCAGCTCGATCAGCTTCATCCGCATCTCGGCACGGATCAGTCGGCGCCCGACGCGCGGAGCACCATCGGGGTGCCTATCGAGCACCTCGAGCTCGCTACGGTCCTCAAGATGTCGCAAGCGGTATCGGGCGAGATCGTGCTGGAGAAGCTGATCGATACGCTGTTGCGCACTGCCATCGAGCACGCCGGCGCGGAGCGCGGGCTGCTCATCCTGCCCTGCGGTGGCGAGCTCTCCATCCAGGCTGAGGCGAACACGGACGGTCACACGGTGACGGTCCATCTGCGCGAGGCGCCGCTCGCCGGCTCCGCGCTCCCCGAGTCGGTCCTCCGTTGCGCGGCGCGTACCCAGGAGAGCGTGATCCTGGAAGACGCGTCCGCCCCGGGGCCGTTCTCCGGCGACGCATACATCCGCGAGCGGCGCGCCCGATCGGTGCTCTGCCTGCCCCTCGTCAAGCAGGGCAGGCTCGTTGCGCTGCTCTACCTCGAGAACAGCCTGGCTGCGAACGTCTTCACGCCGGCGCGGACGGCCGTCCTGAAAGTGCTCGCGTCGCAGGCGGCGATGGCACTCGAGAGCAGCCGGCTCTACGGCGAGCTCCAGGAGCGGGAATCGAAGATCCGCCGCCTGGTCGATGCCAATGTCGTCGGCGTGTTGTTCTCGCGCCTGGACGGTCACGTCGTGGAGGCGAACGACGCCTTCCTCGACATGGTGGGGTTCACGCGCGACGAT
>JBJMQJ010000342.1:0-6822 GCA_045802765.1 Myxococcales bacterium | reverse complement strand
GCGAAAGACGCGATCGGCGCCATCGCGGCGGCGCTCAATCCGACCCTCTCCCGCGAAGCGCTCTTCGACGCCCAGGAGGGGCGCGCCGAGCTGTCGGTGCGGCTGCGGCTCGACCTGTGCGTCTTCCGCGAGATGTGCCGCGCGACCGCCGGGCGCCTCGCGCAGGCCGGCGCCGACGTCTCGATGGTGCAACCGCTCCGCCGTTTCTCCCTGGAATTCCGCGACGTCGGCTACCAGCTGCTCCGCCACAGCGATCGCGAGCTGTTCGATCGGTTCCTCGATCTGTTGGACTCGTGGGGCGGAAGCGCTCCGGAGAGCACCCCGCAGCGGATCCAGAAGCTCCGCGACGACTGCCGCCGTTTCGGCGAGATCCTCGACCGGGCGCTGGAGAACGTGAACAAGCGTTCCGAGTTGCAGAAGCTCCCCCTCGACGATGGCATGGTCCGGGAAGCGCTTGCCAGGCGGCTCGAGGCCGTGTAAGCAGCACCGCGACATCCGTGTCGCGGTTCCATCGCAGAAGCATTCCCGCTGCACGGCAGGGCAGCCGAACCTCCGGGGGCCGCCTTGATCGTCCTCTTTTAACCTCGGGGGAGCGTGGAGAGTTTTCCAGCCGCAGCAGCGCGGAGTGCGGAGGGTTCGCCACGGCATACGCCTTGCTGCTGCAAAGCCCGCCGTTCGCTTTCACGCCGCTGCCGCACCTACCCGAGGAACCCACCGAACGATGGATGGCCAATCCTTCCACCAGCGGACACTCAAGCAGCGCGCATCCATCGACGGCATCGGGCTGCATACCGGCCAGCCTGTCCGGCTGACGCTATCGCCGGCCTGCGCCGATAGCGGCATCGTCTTCGTACGGACGGATCTCGACCCGGCGCTGGAGATTCCGGCGCAGTGGGCCTCCGTCGTCGACTCCATGCTGAACACGTCGCTCGGCCGCGGCGGCGTGCGCATCGGCACCGTCGAGCACGTGCTCGCCGCGCTCGTCGGCTGCGGGATCGACGCCGCTCGCATCGAAGTGGAGGGACCCGAGGCCCCCATCGCCGACGGTTCCTCCGCGCCGTTCGTCCAGCTCATCCAGCGCGCGGGGATCCACGAGCTTCGCGCTCCGCGCCGGTTCCTCCAGGTGCGCAAGCCGGTCGCCGTCACCGACGGCGAGAAGGTGGCGAAGCTCTTGCCGGCGCGACACTTCCGCATGACGTACACCATCGACTTCCAGCACCCGCTGATCAGCGACCAGACCTGCGCCTTCGAGCTGGACGGCCGCTCCTTCCAGAAGGAGATCGCGCGGGCGCGCACCTTCGGCTTCAAGCGCGACGTGGAGCGGCTGCACCGCGCCGGTCTGGCGCGCGGCGGCTCGCTGGAAAACGCCGTGGTCGTCGACGACTTCCATATCTTGAACCCCGAGGGGTTGCGCTTCCCCGACGAGTTCGTGCGCCACAAGATCCTCGACGCCATCGGCGACCTCGCCCTCCTGGGGATGCCGGTCATCGGCCACTTCGTCGCGGTGAAGTCCGGCCACGCGTTGAACCACCAGCTCGTCCACAAGGCGCTCGCCGAGGCCGGCGCGTGCGAAGTGGTCCAGCCGCGCGCCGCCGACGAGCTGCAGGCCCTGCAGAATTCGCTCCTCCCCGTCCTCACATTGGAGGAGCAGGTCGCCTGATTGCCCACGGGGTGGGGAACGCGGCTCCTTTACGGGCCGTCCGGGCATCCGTTACTGCTCCATTGTGGGCGAGCCATCCACTGGTCGGCTGCCGGACACGGCGGCGGAGCAAGCCCCTGCCTCGCGCGTGGAGCTGTTGCAGTCGATCACCGAGGCGGCGGACGAAGCGCCGACCGTCGAGGACGCGCTGCGCGCCGCGCTCTCGCGGATCTGCGCGCACACGGGGTGGAAGGCGGGCCGGCTCCAATTCTCCGCCGACGCCGGCGATCTCGCGCACCGCACCTTCTGGCATCTGGTCGACCCCGATCGCCTGCCGAGCTACCGCGGCCTCGCGCAGGCGAGGCGGAATTCGCCGGACGGCTCGCCCATGGCGCGGATGCTGGCCCACGGGACCCCGCTCTGGACCGCGACCGCGCCCGAGAACGGGCATGCGCCGACCGGCACGCGCGCGACCATCGCGTTTCCGGTGTTCCTGGCGAAGACGCTCTTCGCGGTCCTGGAGTTCTTCTCCGATACCGACGGGCGCCCGCAGCCGGAGATCGTCGAGATGGTCTCGCTCGTCTGCGCCGAGCTGGGGCGCATCCTCCAGCGCAAGCCGGCGGACGACGAGCTGCGCCGGAGCGAGCGGGAGTATCGCGCGCTCTTCGAGAACGCGAGGGACGCGATCCTCATCGTCGATCCGAAGGACGAGGTGGTGGTCGACGCCAACCTCCATGCCTGCGAGCTGTACGGCTTCCCGCGCGCCGAGCTGGTGGGGTTGCCCATCGAGCGCCTCTGGCGCGACCCGGCGCTGGACCGTGCGCGCCTGCGCGAGGCGGAACAGGGTGTGGGTGGAGAGTACGAGACGCGCCACACCCGGAAGGACGGCTCCGAGCTGGTGGTGGACGTCGTGCCGGGCCCGGTCGAGTATCGCGGCCGCCGCGCGCTCTGGACCTCGATCCGCGACGTCTCCGATCGCATCCGGGTGGTCGAGGCGCTGCGCACGAGCGAAGAGCGCTACCGCTTGCTCTTCGACGCCAGCCCGCAGGCGATGTGGGTCTTCGATTCGGAGACGCTGCGCTTCCTGGCGGTGAACGACGCGGCGGTGAAGCGGTACGGGTATTCGCGCGACGAGTTCCTGCGGATGACGATCCTCGACATCCGCCCGCCCGAGGACGTACCCGGGCTCAACGATCGGCTGCAGCGGCTCGCCGAGGGGGTGCCTGCCTCGGCGAACATCTGGCGTCACCGCAAGGCGAACGGCGAGCTCTTGGACGTGGAGGTCACCTCGCACGCCATCGACCTCTCGGGCCGCAAGGCGCGCCTGGTGGTCTCGATCGACGTGACGGAGCGCCTGCGCGCCGAGGAGAAGCTCTGGCACGCCGCCTTCTACGACGCGCTCACCGGCCTTCCCAACCGCGCCTTGTTCATGGAGCGGCTGGGCATGGCGCTCGAGCGGGCCAAGGGACGCGGGCGCGGCGGGTTCGCGGTGCTCTTCCTCGACCTCGACAGGTTCAAGGTGGTGAACGACTCGCTCGGGCACCGCGCGGGCGATCAGCTCCTCATCCAGATCTCGCGCCGGCTGGAGCGGACCCGGCGCGCGGGCGACACCGTGGCGCGCCTGGGCGGCGACGAGTTTGCCGTGCTGGTCGAGGGAGTGGAGAACGCCTCCGACGCTGCCCGCGTGGCGGAGCGCGTGCAGCGCGAGCTGTCGATGCCATTCGACATCGACGGGCAGGAGGTGTTCACCTCGGCCTCGATCGGCATCGCGCTCGGCGGCGCGCCCAACTCGGTGCGTCCCGAGGACATGCTGCGCGACGCCGACACCGCCATGTACCGCGCCAAGGGCATGGGTATCGCCAAGCACGCGGTGTTCGACGTCACCATGCACGACCGGGCGGTGGCGGTGCTGCAGCTCGAGAACGATCTGCGCCGGGCCATCGAGCGCGGCGAGTTGCGCGTGCAGTACCAACCCATCGTGGCCCTGGGCAGCGGCCGCATCGTTGGGTTCGAGGCGCTCGCGCGCTGGCAGCACCGCCAGCGGGGCACCATCGCGCCCTCGGAGTTCATTCCGCTGGCGGAGGAGACGGGCGTCATCGGCTCGCTCGGGCGCTGGGTGATGCAGGAGGCGTGCACGCAGATGCGCCGCCTGCAGGCCAACTTCCCGCGCGCTCCGGCGCTCACCCTTTCCGTGAACATCTCCGGCCGGCAGGTGCTGCAGCCCGATCTGGTGGAGCAGATCGACGACACGCTGCGGGCGACCGGGCTCGACGCGCGCTCGCTGCGGCTGGAGATCACCGAGAGCGTGCTGGTCGAGAACGCCGCCGCCGCCACGCGCTGCCTGATGCGGCTGCGGCAGCTCGGGCTGCAGCTGTGCATCGACGACTTCGGCACCGGATACAGCTCGCTCAGCTACCTGCACCGGCTCCCCATCGACCTGCTCAAGATCGACTCGAGCTTCGTGCGGACGATGGGCTCCGACGAGAAGAACCGGCGCATCGTCGAGACCATCCTGCTGCTCGGTCGCAACCTGGGCGTCGAGGTGGTGGCGGAAGGCGTGGAGACGGCGGCGCAGGCGACTGCCCTGCACCGGCTCGGGTGCGCCTTCGTCCAGGGCTTCCTCTTCTCGCACCCGCTCGACATCGAGGCCGCCGCAGCGCTGGTCTCGGGCGACGCCAGCGAGTTCCCCTCCCCCGCGCTCGCCGAAGCAAACTAGAGGGCTGGCCGGCGCCTTTCCGCCAGCCGCCAGCCGCCAGCCGATCCGTGGAAGTCTCCCACGCGTCCGGCGGTTGACGTGTGAGGAGGCGCGCCCTAGGGTGCGCGTTTTGCCTTTCTGGAGAGCATCATGAAGAGCAAGCGTTTGACGGCGTGCATGGCATTGGGCCTGGCGGTCGCCGGGTGCAAGACGGGCTCGCAGGCGCAGCAGAGCCCGCTCTCCGTGCGCGGCGGCGATCAGGTCGCCGTCGTCGACGGCAAGCCGGTGACGTACGGCGAGGTGGAGAAGGAGCAGGGCGGAAAGCTCAAGCAGGCCGAGATCAAGGCGCTGACCGAGCTGCACGACGTCCGCCGCAATGCGGTCGAGCAGTACGTGACCAAGCGGCTCCTCGAGGAAGAGGCGAAGGCCAAGGGGGTGACGCTGGAGCAATGGTTCGACAAGGACCTGCTCGCCATGGTGCCGGCGCCGACCGACGAGGAGATGAAGAAGTTCTACGAGCAGAACAAGTCGCAGATGGGCGGGCAGCCGTACGACCAGATCAAGGAGCGCATCGCGACCTACCTGAAGCAGCAGAAGGGACGCGATCAGCTCACCAAGGTGGTCGACGACCTGAAGCAGAAGCACGGCGTGCAGATCACGCTGGCGCAGCCGAGCCTGCCCCGCGTCGAGGTGGCCGCCACCGGGCCTTCCCGCGGACCCGAAAACGCGCCCGTCACCATCGTGGAGTTCTCCGACTTCCAGTGCCCCTACTGCGGCCGCGAATATCCCGTCGTCGAGCGGCTGATGAAGGAGTACGACGGGAAGGTGCGGCTCGTGTTCCGCCATTTCCCGCTCGACTTCCACCAGTTCGCGCAGAAGGCGGCCGAGGCGGGCGCCTGCGCGGCCGACCAGGGCGGCGAGAAGTTCTGGAAGCTCCACGACCGCATGTTCACCAACCAGCAGAAGCTCGCGGTGGACGACCTGAAGGGCTACGCGAAGGAGGCCGGGCTCGACAGCGGCCGCTTCGAGAAGTGCCTGGATGGCGGTGAGAAGCGCGCGGTGGTGGAATCGGACGAGAAGGCGGGCCAGGAGGCGGGCGTCACCGGGACCCCGGCGTTCTTCATCAACGGCGTCTTCATCAACGGCGCGGTGCCGTACGAGCAATTCAAGGACGCCGTCGACCGCGAGCTCAAGCGGAAGGGGTAGATCGCGCATGCGCACCTCGCGCTCGTTCATCCCGACCCTCAAGGAGAACCCGGCCGATGCGCAGGTGGCGAGCCACCAGCTGCTGGTGCGCGCCGGGTTCATCCGCCAGCTCGCCGCGGGCATCTACAGCATCCTGCCGCTGGCGCAGCGCAGCCTGCTCAAGATCGCCGCCATCATCCGCGAGGAGATGGACGCGATCGGCGGGCAGGAGTTCTACCTGCCCGCGCTGAACCCGCGCGAGGTGTGGGAAGAGAGCGGCCGCTGGACGGTGATGGGCGAGAGCATGTTCCGCCTCAAGGACCGCAAGGGCGCGGACCTGTGCCTGGCGATGACGCACGAAGAAGTCTTCACCGTGCTGGCGCGCGCCGAGCTGCGCAGCTACCGGCAGCTGCCCCAGACCTGGTACCAGATCCAGACCAAGTTCCGCGACGAGCCGCGGCCCAAGAGCGGCCTGTTGCGCGTGCGCCAGTTCACCATGAAGGACTCGTACTCCTTCGA
The DNA here is from genome assembly GCA_045802765.1 of Myxococcales bacterium. GTDB lineage: Bacteria > Myxococcota > Myxococcia > Myxococcales > 40CM-4-68-19 > VBKO01. The sequence continues at coordinate 784 of JBJMQJ010000342.1, read as the reverse complement.
CGCGAGCCGCGAGGGCCTGGACAAGTCCTTCGAGGACCACCGGCAGGCGTACGTGAAGATCTACGGGCGGTGCGGGCTGCGCGTCATCCAGGTCGAAGCGCACTCGGGAGCAATGGGGGGTTCCGGCTCCACGGAGTTCATGGTGCCGACGGACGCGGGCGAGGACCTGATTGCCTCGTGCGAGTCGTGCGGCTATGCGGCGAACACGGAGAAGGCCGAGTCGCGGGTGGAGACGAAGGACCGCTACGCGGCGGCGGGGGCGAGCCCCGCGCTGGAGGAGTTCGCCACTCCGGGAGTCACCACCATCGAGGACCTGGCGCGCAAGCCGTACGGAGTCGCGGCCGATCAGCAGCTGAAGACGTTGGTGTACGCCGCCGACGACAAGCCGGTGGTGGCGATCGTGCGCGGGGACGACCAGCTCAACGAGGCGAAGCTGCAGACCGCGACGGGCGCCCAGGTGCTCCGGCCGGCGCACCCGGAGGAGATCCAGAAGTGGATGGGTGCGCGGCCCGGATCGCTCGGCGGGATCGGCGTGCAGAAGATCCGCGTCCTCGTCGATCGCCGCCTCGCCGGCCTTTCGGGTCTGGTCACCGGGGCGAACAAGGACGGGTACCACGTGCGCAACGTGAGCGTCGCGCGCGATCTTTCGCACGCGACGCCGGCCGATCTGCGCACGGTGAACGCCGGCGAGGGGTGCCCGCGCTGCGGCAAGCCGCTCGCCGTCGGCAAGGCGCTCGAGGTGGGGCACATCTTCAAGCTCGGGACGCGCTATTCGGAGGCGATG
>JBJMQJ010000341.1:0-2980 GCA_045802765.1 Myxococcales bacterium | reverse complement strand
ATCGCGGCATCGGCTGGGTGAACTTCTGGATGCCGAAAGTCGGGCTCGCCGGCAGACCGGTGGGAACGCTGTCGGCAAAGGCGGTCGGGGCAAGCGCGCCAAGCCCCACGACAGCGGCGGCTGTCATGAGCGTGGCGCGGATGAATTCGTGAAGACGACTTCTCGAGGTGTCAGCTGGGTAGAGCAAGGAGTTCTCCTTGGACGTTCTGCCGCGGGAAAGGCCCGTTGCAGGCTTACGACTGCGAGATCGGCGAGGCCCGGCCATCCAGGTCGCCGAAATTCAACGCGAGGCGGTCGGCCAAAACGGCGCCGCGCACGGCGTCCGAATGGAACGAGGCCACGATCAATTCAGGTCTGCGGCGAGTGGTTCCGGTGCCCCTCGCCTGCGGCAGCGAACTTCGTCAGCGCCAGCGCGCGCCGCTATCTCTCCGAGAAGTTACCGGCGACGACGAAGATCGGTTCGCCTGGGCAACGCCGACGCGGTGCAGAAGGACCGGTTCGGCGTTCTGGCCGAGTTCCAGTGGAGGCGGCAAGAGAGCGCTCGCCTGACCGACCCCGCAAATGCCATTCGTCGCACCACCTCGAGTTTGAGCCTCAAACGGACCGGGATCCTGCCGGGCCGCGTTAATTCTCAGGCAAAACAACAGATTCTACCGAACGCCCGTACAGTATCTGATGCCGCGTTCACCGGGACGATTCGAACGACCAGGCAACTTTACCGGTACGCCTGTACAGGATGGGATGTCGCCCGGGCCGAGCCGATTCGAGCGCCCAGGGTGCTGTAGAGGCCACCCTCGCCCGAGCGGCGGCATCTGTCCCGGTGGCTCAGGGTCAGGGCGCCCGCGCCGCTGGCGGTTCCTGCACACGCACGGGCGACCCATCCGCCACGTCCGTCCCGAGGTTCAGCGCGACATACTCGCCGCCGTGCAGCCCCTCCAGCACTTCCACCGTGGCGCCGTCGTCGTTTCCCACCCGCACGCGCTGCAGCTTCACGTGGCCGTCCTGCACCGTCGCCACGTAGATCTGCCCTCCCTGCGCGACCAGGGCCTCGGCCGGGACGAGCGGTCGCGGGTCGCCGCGCAGCGTGATCGAGGCCTGCACGAAGGCGCCGGGATAGAGGCCGGCGGGCGGCGACGGCAGATCGATTTCGCACAGCATGGTGCGCGTGCGCGCGTCCAGGCTCTGCGCGATGCGCGACACGCGCGCCACGAGGGGAGGCTTGCTCGGATCGATCTGCAGCGAGACCGGGTCGCCGGTACGGATGCGGGCCGCGTCGTCCTGCCCCAGCTGCAGGGCGACGCGGAGGCGATCGAGCTGGGCGATTTCGAGAAGAGGCTGCGCGCTGGTCGTCGAGCCCGTGGCGGCCGGAAGCAGCGTGCCCGGGTCGGCGTAGCGCGCGACCACGGTGCCGTCGAAGGGAGCGCGCAGCGTGTCGTATCCTTTCTGCACCCGAGCGCGATCGAGCGCCGACTGGGCCACCTTGACGGCCTCCTCGGCCTGCTCGCGTTCGTTCTCGGAGATCGACTTTCCCGCCAGGCGCAGCGCGCGCTGGAGCTGCTGCCGGCGTAGAGTGACTTCCGCCTGCGCCGCAGCCACTTGCGCCTCGAGATCGGGCGACTCGAGCACCGCGAGCTGCTGCCCTTCCTTCACCCGGTCGCCGCGGTCGACGAGCACGCGCTTCACGTATCCGCTCACCTTGGCGTAGAGCACGGCGCGCCGATCCGCGCGCACCTCGGCGGGCAGCGACACCATGTGCTCGGCCGGCGCCAGCCTCACGCGCGCGACGCGCACCACGGGGCCGCGGTCCAGCTCCCGCTGGAGCTGCTCGACCTGGCGCGCGTTGGCCCGGTGCTCGCGCACGAACAGGGCAGAGGTCCCGGCCAGCGCGGCGAGGACCAGCACCACACTGGTCGTGCGCACAACCGAGCCGCGCGGGGGCGGCGCTTCACGATTCTCTTCAGCCATGCAACGACTCCGCGGACGCGCCGCGGCTCTCCGCGGCGAACTGCTCGTCCAGTTGATGCGCGCTGGGCGGGGCGCGGCGCAAGAGGGTGTAGGCCGCCGGCACCACGAACAGCGTCACGAACGTGGCGACGATGAGCCCACCGATGACGGCGCGGCCGAGCGGAGCGTTCTGCTCGCCGCCCTCGCCCAGCGCGACCGCCATCGGCACCATGCCCAGGATCATCGCCAGAGCGGTCATCAGCACCGGGCGCAGCCGCGTCTTGCCCGCCTCGATAGCCGCCTCGAGGACGCCCATCCCTTGGGCGACGCGCGCATCGTTCGCGGAGTTCACCAGCAGGATGCTGTTCGAGGTGGCGATCCCCACCGCCATGATCGCGCCCATGAACGACTCGACGTTCAGCGTGGTTCCCGTCGCCGCCAGCATCCACAAGACGCCGATGAGGGCGCCCGGCACCGCCACGAGGATGATGAAAGGGTCGAGGAACGACTGGAAGAGGACGACGAGCAGCAGGTAGACGAGCGCGATCGCCAGCACCATCCCGACGCCCATCCGGCCGAAGGCGGCGAACATGCTCTCGCTCTGCCCGCGGACGTGGATGCGCGTCGCCTTGGGCAGCTGCGGCAGCGACTTGATCGCCTTCTCGATGTCCATGGTGACGCCGCCCAGATCGCGCCCGCTGGCCGAGGCCTGCACGTCGACCACCCGCTGCACGGAGACATGGTTGATCATCGCCAGATCGCTCGCGGGCCGCAGCCTGGCCACCGCGCCGAGGTACGAAGCTCCGCCCGAGGGTTGCTCTCCGGGCGTGGCAGGCACCGAGGAATTGATCAGCTGTACGTTGCGCCCCAGCGGCATCCCCAGGAGCGAGGGCACCGAGTCGATCTCGCGGAGCGGGGTCTGCACGACCACGAAGTAGTTCACGTTGTTCTTCGGATTGATCCAGAAGGACGGCGCGACGAGCGTGCTGGAGCTGAGCGAGACGAGGAGGTTGTTCGCGACGTCGCGCTGGGTGAT
>JBJMQJ010000033.1:0-3999 GCA_045802765.1 Myxococcales bacterium | reverse complement strand
GATGGCGGCGCGGATCTCCGGGATGCGCGAGGCGACCCCCGTCGAGGTCTCGTTGTGCACCACGCAGACGGCGCGGATCTCATGTTGCGCGTCGGAGCGGAGCTTCTGCTCCACGGTCGCGGGATCGACACCGCGGCGCCAGTCGCCGGGAACGAAGTCCGCGCGCAGATCCAGCCGCCGCGCCATCTCCTGCCAGAGCGTCGCGAAGTGGCCCGTCTCGAACATCAGGATGCGGTCGCCCGGCGAGAGGGTATTCACCAGCGCCGCTTCCCAGGCGCCCGTCCCCGAGGCAGGGAAGATCACCACCGGCTGCGAAGTGCGGAACACCTTCCGCAGTCCGGCGAGCACTTCCTTGCCCAGGCTCGCGAACTCCGGGCCGCGGTGATCGATGGTCGGGCGATCGATCGCGCGCAGCACGCGGTCGGGCACGTTGGTCGGTCCGGGGATCTGCAGGAAATGCCGCCCGCTCGGATGCGCCATCACTTGCCCCTCCAGCGCGGCTTGCGCTTGGCCAGGAACGCGTCGATCCCTTCGCGGAAATCCTCGCTCATGTAGGCCTGCACGACGTGGTCGCGGCTCCCCGCCGGGGCCCAGTGGCGCACGATCCGGTTCAGCTCCTGCTTGGCGGTGCGCACGGTGAGCGGCGCGTGCGAGGCGGCGGTCCGCGCCATCTCTCCGGCGCGCGCGTACACGTCCTCCTCGCTGGTCAGCTCGTTCAAGAGGCCGACCGCGCGCATCTCCTCGGCGTCCATGAGCCGCGCCAGCAGGATGATGTCCTTGGTGCGCGCCACTCCGATGAGCGCGGCGAGGCGCGCGTAGTTGCGCGTCGACAGCGTGTTCCCGAGCGTCCGCGCGATGGGGAAGCCGAACTTCGCGCTGGGCGCCCCCACGCGCAGGTCGCACGCCGCCGCGATCCCCGCGCCGCCGCCCGTGCAGGCGCCCTGGATGGCCGCGACGGTCGGGACGCGCACGTCCTCCAGCGCGTCGAAGACGCGATCCATTCGCGCCTCGTAATCGATGGAGTGCTGCGGGGTCGAGAATCCGCGGAACTGCGAGATGTCGGTCCCGGAAACGAAGGCCTTGTCGCCCGCGCCGCGCAGCACGAGGGCTTTCACCGAATCGTCCTGGTTGATGCTCCGGCAGATCTCCCCCAGCCGGTCGTACATGCCGAAGGTCATCGCGTTGCGCGCCTCCGGCCGGTTGAAGGTGAGCCAGGCGATGCCGCCGTCCTTCACCTCGAAGAGGATCTCGTCGGTCGCGGTCATGGCATGCGGATCACGCCGTCCGTGGCCAGGCGGCGGATCTCCTCCTGCGAGTAGCCCAGCTCCGCGAGCACCTGGGCCGAGTGCTCCCCGAGCAGGGGGCCGGCGTGCGCCATCCGCGCCGGCGTCTCGGAGAGGCGCATCGGCGAGCCGACCTGCTCGATCGGGCCCAGCTTCGAGTGCGGCGCGTCGGGGAAGAAGCCGCGAGCCTCGAGGTGCGGGTCGTGGAAGACCTGGTCGTAGGTCTGTAGCAGGCCGCAAGGGACGCCCGCCTCGGTGAGCGCGTCGACCCAGTGCCTGGCCGGGCGCGTTTCCGTCACGCTTTCGATGAGCGGGATCAGCTCGCGCCGGTTCTGGTGGCGCAGGTGGTTCTTCGCGAACCGCGGGTCCTGCTTGAGCGCCTGCAGCCCGAACACGTCGCAGCACGCCTCCCAGTTCCGCGCGGTCGTCGCGCCCAGGGTGAAGAACCCATCGGAAGCGCGCACCGCCTGGTAGGGCGCCGAGGTCTGGTGCGCGGATCCGAGCGGCTTGGGAACCTCTCCGGTGGCGAAGTACCGGCCCGCCTCCCAGACGGCGAGCGACACCCCCGATTCGAAGAGGCAAACGTCGATGAACTGGCCGCGACCGGTGCGGTCGCGCACCCGCAACGCGGCGAGCGCGGCGAGCGCGCCGTAGAGCGCGCAGGTGAGGTCGGTCACCGGCACGCCGATCTTCACGGGGTTCCGCCCGCCTTCCTCGCCGGTGATCGACATCAGGCCGCTCATTCCTTGCGCCATGATGTCCAGGCCGGGACGCTGCGCATACGGGCCGTCCTGTCCCCAGCCCGAGGCAGCGACGTACACCAGCCGCGGATTCATTTCGGAGAGGCGCGGGTAGTCGAGCTGCAAGTCCTTCATCGTGCCCGGCCGCTGGTTCTCGACCAGCACGTCGGCTCGAGCGGCCAGCTTGCGGAAGATCTCCTTGCCGCGCGGCGCCTTGAGATCGAGAGCGAGGGAGCGCTTGTTGCGGTTCAGCCGCAGGAAGCTCGACGACTCGCCGTCGAGGAACGGTCCGCTGGCGCGCGTCTGGTCGCCGCCGTCGGGGTTCTCGATCTTCACCACGTCCGCGCCGAGGTCCGCGAGCTGCAAGGTGCAGAACGGGGCGGCCATGAAATTGCCGACCTCGAGCACGCGGATTCCGGCCAGCGCCGCCTCGGCCATTCAAGACCTCCGACGCCGATCTATACTGCCGGCCATGCCTTTGTCCTGCGAAGAAGCGTTGCGGCTGGTGCGAGCTGCACAAGACCGCGCCCGGCAGATCGGCATCCGCGTCACGGTGGCGGTGGTGGACGAGGGCGGCCTCTTGCAGGCGCTCGCGCGCATGGACGGCGCTCCGCCGCTGTCGTCGCAGATCGCGGAGGCCAAGGCCGTCGGCGCGGCGGTCTGGCACCGGGACGGGGCGTCGCTCGCGCAGGTCCACCAGGAGCGGCCCGGCTTCTTCAACCAGGTGGCGCAGATGGTCCGCGTTCCCATCATCCCCGGCCTCGGATCCACGCTGGTCCGCCGGGACGGCGCCGTGCTCGGCGCGGTGGGCGTCTCCGGTGGGAAGCCCGAGCAGGACCTGGAGTGCGCCGAGGCCGGCCTGAAGGCGCTCGCGAAGTAATCTCCGCGTGCGCGCCACGGCACGCCGCGTTACAGTGCGCCGCCCGCGCCGGAGGGCCGCACGTGGCCGACCTGCACGCAGAGAAGATCCTCATCCTCGATTTCGGGTCGCAGTACACGCAGCTGATCGCCCGCCGCGTCCGCGAGCTGCACGTCTACTGCGAGATCCATCCCTGCACGATGCCCATGGAGCAGATCCGCGCGTTCGCGCCGCGCGGGATCGTCCTCTCGGGAAGCCCGTTCAGCGTGGAGCAACCCGGCGCGCCCCTGGTGGACCGGGCGGTCTTCGAGATGGGGGTCCCCGTCCTGGGGGTCTGCTACGGCCTGCAGCTGATGGCCAAGCTGCTGGGTGGCGCCATCGACCGGACCGCGCACCGCGAGTACGGCCACGCGCGCGTCGAGGTGATCGAGCCGGTTGGACCCTTCGGCGAGATGCGCCCGGGAGAGCATCTGGACGTGTGGATGAGCCACGGCGACAAGGTGTCGGCGCCCCCGCGCGGGTTCCGCGTCATCGGACGCAGCGACAATTCGCCGTTCTGCGCGGTGGCCAATCCGGAGAAGCGCCTGTACGCCATCCAGTTCCACGCCGAGGTGGCCCATACGCCACGAGGGCGGGAGCTGTACGAGGCGTTCCTGGAGGAGTGCGGGGTCACCTTCAGCTTCCGCATGGGCGCGTTCATCGAGGACGCGACCGCGCGCATCCGAGACCGCGTGGGGAAGGAGCGCGTCATCTGCGCGCTCTCGGGCGGAGTGGACAGCGCGGTGGTGGCGCTGCTCCTCCACCGCGCCATCGGTACGCAGCTCCAGTGCATCTTCGTCGACAACGGCCTGCTCCGCGAAGGCGAGGCCGAGCAGGTGCAGCAGACGTTCGCGGGCCGCTTCCACCTGCCGCTGCGCACGGTCGACGCCCGCGCCCGTTTCCTCGAGAAGCTGCGCCCGGTAACCGATCCCGAGCGCAAGCGGAAGATCATCGGGAACGAGTTCATCGCCGTCTTCGAGCAGGAGGTGGAGCGCGACCGGGCGGAGCACGGCGAGGCGCGCTTCCTCGCGCAGGGAACGCTGTACCCGGACGTCATCGAGAGCGTCTCCTTCAAGGG
>JBJMQJ010000340.1:0-4250 GCA_045802765.1 Myxococcales bacterium | reverse complement strand
CGCCCGGGCCGCAACCACGTCACCTCGAGGAGAGACACACGATCGGGAAGCAGTCGGATCCGCAGGCGACCGGGACGGTGGGACAAGCCGCGGCGACGGCGGTCCCGACCGACAGGAGATGAGCGTGCCCGAGCGCGTGAAGATCCTCACCGGCGATTGGGACAAGCCCGAGAGCTGGTCGCTCGCCACCTACAAGGCCTCGGGCGGCTGGCAGGCCCTGCCCAAGGCGCTGAAGATGCAGCCGCAGCAGATCGTCGACGAGGTGGTGAAGAGCAACCTGCGCGGCCGCGGCGGCGCGGGTTTCCCCACCGGCATGAAGTGGAACTTCGTGCGCAAGGAGACGAGCTTTCCCAAGTACCTGGTGGTGAACGCCGACGAGGGCGAGCCGGGTACCTTCAAGGACCGCGCCATCCTCGAGAAGAGCCCGCACATGTTCGTCGAGGGGCTCGTGATCGGGTGCTACGCGCTCGATTGCCACCTCACCTACGCGTACTGCCGCGGCGAGTTCCGGCGCGGCGCGGCGGCGCGGCTGCAGCAGGCGATCGACGAGGCGTACGCCCAGGGCTACCTGGGCAAGGACATCCTCGGCTCCGGGTTCGACCTCGACATGCACGTGGTGATCGGGGCTGGCGCCTACATCTGCGGCGAGGAGACCGCGCTGCTCGAATCGCTCGAAGGCCGGAAGGGATATCCGCGGCTCAAGCCTCCCTTCCCCGCCAACGCGGGAGGCGGGCTGTTCAAGCAGCCCACCGCCGTCAACAACGTCGAGACGCTCGCGAACCTGCCGGTGATCGTCCAGAAGGGCGGCGACTGGTTCGCGAACGTCGGCGTTCCCAAGAACGGCGGCACGCGGCTCTACGCCGTGAGCGGGCACGTGACCCTGCCGGGCGTGCACGAGGCGCCGATGGGGACCACCTTCCGCGTGCTGCTCGAGGAGTACTGCGGCGGCATGCGCGGGAACAAGAAGCTCAAGGCGATCATCCCCGGCGGCAGCTCCTCGGCGGTGATGACCGCGGAGGAGGTCGACTGGCCCTCGGACTTCGACACGCTCAAGGCGCGGAAGACCATGGCCGGTTCGGGGGGCGTCGTCTACCTCGACGAGGACACCAACATGGCGTTCGCCCTGGCGAACGTGATGCGCTTCTACGCGCACGAGTCGTGCGGCCAGTGCACGCCGTGCCGCGAAGGGACCGCGTGGCTGAGCCGCCTGCTCGACAAGATCTGCGCTGGGCGCGGCGAGAAGCTGGACGTCGACAACGTGCACCAGATCGCGCGGCAGATGGAGATGAAGACCATCTGCGCGCTCGCGGACGGCGCCGCGATGCCGGCGAAGAGCTACATCGAGAAGTTCCGCGCCGACTTCGACGCGCTCGTGCGGGGCTAGCGATGGCGGAGACCATCCTCTTCTGGATCTTCTTCGCCGGCGTGATCGTGGCCGGCGCGCAGGTCGTCCTGCGACGCAATCCCGTCTACGCGGCCATGTCGCTGGTCGCCTGCTTCTTCTTCCTCGCCGGCGTCTACCTGCTCCTCTCGGCGCACCTCATCGCCATCCTCCAGGTGATGGTCTACGCCGGCGCGGTGATGGTGCTGTTCGTCTTCGTGATCATGCTGCTGAACTTGAAGGAAGAGGAGCTCGGCCGCGAGCGCATCACCGTCTGGAAGGCGATCGGCGCGCTGGCCGTCGCGGCGTCGGTCGGCCTCATCGTCGTCTACGCGCTGCGCGGCGCCTACCAGGGGCAAGTCCGCGATCTGGCGGTGGAGCAGCTCCCCACCGGCTTCGGCACGGTGAAGGCGGTAGGCCGGGCCCTCTACCTCTTCAGCGTGCTGCCGTTCGAGGTGACGAGCCTGCTCCTCACCGTGGCCGTCGTCGGCGCGGTGGTCGTCGCCAAGGGGAAGATCTGATGGTCGGGCCTTTGCACTACCTCTTCCTCGGCGCGGTGCTGTTCGCGCTGGGCGGCGTGGGCGTCGTGCTGCGCCGCAACGCGCTCATCGTGCTCATGAGCATCGAGCTGATGCTGAACGCGGTGAACTTGACCTTCCTCACCTTCTCGCGCTTTCCGCTCGTCAAGAGCGCCCCCACCCAGGCGGGCTTCCTGAGCGGCCACACCGCCGTCTTCTTCGTCATCGCGGTGGCCGCCGCCGAGGCCGCCGTCGGCCTCGCCATCGTGATCGCCGTCTTCCGCAGCCGCAGCTCGGTCAACGTGGACGAGTTCGACACCTTGAAGTTCTGAGCGCCGCGTGCCCGCCAGCCAAAAGCCAAAACCGGGACGGCGGCCGCAAGCCGCAAGGCGCAAGCCGCAAGCCGAGGGCACTTGATGGAAGTCTCCTGGCTCTATCTCATCCCGCTGCTCCCGCTCCTCGGCGCCGCCGTGAACGGCCTCCTCGGGCGCTGGCTTCCCAAGGCGTGGCTCTACGCCGTCGCGCTCCTGGTGGTGCTCCTCTCCTTCTGCATCGGGCTCTTCGCCTGGTTCGAGGTGGCGCGGCTTCCCGCCGAGGCCGCGCAGCTGCGCCAGATCGTCTACACCTGGTTCTCCGTCGGCAGCCTGCGGGTCGACCTGGGCCTCACGTTCGATCGGCTGTCGGGAACGCTGGTCCTGGTGGTGACCGGAGTGGGGTTCCTCATCCATCTGTACTCCGTCGGGTACATGGACGAGGACCCGGCCTACTGGCGCTACTTCGCGTACCTCAACCTGTTCGTCTCGATGATGCTGCTCCTCGTCCTGGCCGACAACCTGGTGGCGATGTTCGTCGGCTGGGAAGGCGTGGGCCTGTGCAGCTATCTCCTCATCGGCTTCTGGTACGACGACGAGGCGAAGGCGTACGCGGGGCGCAAGGCGTTCATCGTCAACCGCATCGGCGACTTCGGCTTCCTCATCGGCATCTTCGTCCTCTACTTCTACACGGGCCAGGTGAGCTTCCACGCGCTGCGGGTCGCGCCGCTCTCGCTCGGCGTCGCCTCCGCCGGCGCCGCTCTCCTCTTCGTCGGCGCCACGGGGAAGAGCGCCCAGCTGCCGCTCTACGTCTGGCTGCCCGACGCGATGGCCGGGCCCACGCCCGTGTCCGCTCTCATCCACGCCGCCACCATGGTGACGGCGGGCGTGTACATGGTGGCGCGCCTCAGCTTCCTGTACGTGCAGGCGCCAGGCGTGATGGCCGCCGTGGCGACGATCGGCATCCTCACCGCGCTCCTCGGAGCCGTGATCGGCACCGCGCAGATGGACATCAAGCGCGTGCTCGCCTATTCCACCGTCTCCCAGCTCGGCTACATGTTCGTCGGAGTCGGCGTGGGCGCCTTCGCCTCCGGCACCGCGCACCTCGTCACGCACGCGTTCTTCAAGGCCTGCCTGTTCCTCGGCAGCGGCGCGGTCATCCACGGGCTGCACGGCGAGCAGGACATGGCGCGCATGGGCGGCCTGCGGCGGGCGGGCCTCAAGCACACCGCGGCGACGTTCTTCATCGCCACCGTGGCGATCACCGGCGTGCTGCCCATCAGCGGCTTCTTCTCCAAGGACGAGATCCTCGCGCGAGCGTTGAACACCGGCGCGTTCGACTTCCTCACCCTGTTCCCCGATCCCGGCTCGCCGCGGCTGTCCTTCCTCGGCCCCGCCATCTACGTCATCGGCACGGTCACCGCGCTGATCACCTCCTTCTACATGTGGCGCTGCTATCTGCTCACCTTCGAGGGCGAGTACCGGGGGCCCGCGGACGTCCACCCGCACGAGGCGCCCTGGGTGATGGCGCTGCCGCTCTGGGTCCTCGCCGCGCTCTCGGTCGTGGGCGCGCTCATCGTGCTCCCCGGCCACGATCTGTCCTTCACCTGGGAGCACTTCACCGAGGGCGTCTTCGCGCGCACCCGCGGTGGCGCTTCCGCGGAGCGGTTGCCGGAGCTCGTCGCGTTCGGGATCGCGGTGGTGGTGGCCCTGGCCGGGCTCGCCGCCGCATGGACCCTGTATGCGCCGGGCCGCGCGCTCGAAGGAGACGAGCGCATCGCGCGGGCCATGCCGCGGGTCCGCAGGGCGCTGGCCGCGAGCCTGTACGTGGACGTCATCTACGATCGCGTGATCGTGAAGCCGCTGTGGGCCACCGCCCGCGCGCTCTGGCGCGTGGTGGACGCGACGCTCATCGACGGTCTCTTCGTGAACGGCTCGGGCCAGCTCGTGGCGGCGGTCGGCTCGGTGCTGCGACGGTTCCAGAACGGCGACGTGCAGCGGTACGCGGCGGTGACGGCGGTGGGCGTCTTGATCCTCGTG
>JBJMQJ010000339.1:0-8344 GCA_045802765.1 Myxococcales bacterium | reverse complement strand
GCTGCTCCAGCTCAACGAGGTGGTGTTCAGCGCCTCGATGCGGCTCTCGGACCTGGGGCGCGTCACGCTCGCCTTCGCGCCGCACTTCCTGGTGCTCGCGCTCCCGCTCGCGTACATGCTGGGGATCCAACTCGGTGTCGGTCGTCTCGCCGCGGACCGGGAGCTGCTCGGCCTTTCGTCGGCGGGGTACTCGCCGCGCCAGCTCTTTCGCGTTCCCGTGGCCGTGGCGATGGCGCTCGCGGTGGTCGTCGCCGCGCTGACCCGCTGGGCGGAGCCGTGGGGATTGCAGCAGGTGAACCAGGTGCTGAACGGCGTGATCAAACGCAATCTGCAGACGGGCCTGCTGCCGGGAGTGTTCAACGACAACCTGCCGCGCTTCATGGTGTACGTGGCGGATACCGCGGAAGGCAGGTGGCGCGGCGTGCTCATCGAGGATCAAGTCGGCGACGGGTCGCCGCTCCTCGTCCTCGCCGATGCCGGGCGCATCGAGGACGCGGGCGGCGAGGCGCTGCGCCTGCACCTCGATCGGGGCGAGCTGCACCGCATGGAGCCGCGGGGCGAGACCGTGGTCCGCTTCAACCAGGGGACGTTCCTCGTCGGGGTGCAGGAGCGCGTCGCGCGCAAGAACCGGTTTCACGGCGTGGAGGCCGCGCTGCCATACTCGGAGCTGGCCACGCGCGCCGAGCAGTACCGCAAGAACGGATGGACGGAGGACGTCGCGCGTCTGCGCGTCGAGCAGGGCCGCAGGTGGGCCGTCCCCCTCGCCTGCTTCTGTTTCGCCCTCCTCGGCGTGCCTCTCGCGGTGCTCGCCGGAGGCGCGCGCGGCTCCGCCTACCTGATCACGCTGGGCTCCTTCGTCCTCTTCTACGTCACCTCCCGGCTGGGCCTGGCGCTGGCGCTGCGCGGGCTCCCCGCGCCGATCGCCGCCTTCCTTCCAGACATCGTCATCGCGCTGCTCGCGATTCCGCTCATCCGAAGGCTCCGGGCGCGAGGCATCCCGCTCGTCCGGTGACGCGTCGCCAAGCCATCGCCGCGGCGCTGCTGCTCCTCGCAGCCTGTTCCCGCCGGCCGGACGTCCCGATCCTCTCCTACCATTCCGTCTCGGACGCCCCCGACGCGTTCACGGTCAGCGAATCCGGGTTCACCTCGCACCTCGATGCGTTGCAGCGCGCGGGATTCCACACGGTCCCAATGCACCAATGGCTGGCGCACGAGGACCGCGGGACGCCGCTGCCGGCCAGGCCGATCGTCCTGACGTTCGACGACGGTTTCGAGGACGCATACTCGACCGTGCTGCCTGCCCTTCGGGCGCGCGGCATGCGCGGCGCCTTCTTCGTGGTGACCTCGCTCGTCGGCGCGGACGCCGCCCACCGCGTGGTCCGCGAGGAAGATGGGCTTGTGCGCCGCTACCTGGTGTGGCCCGAGGTACGCGCGCTGGCGGCGGCGGGGCTGGAGATCGGGTCTCTCGGGGTGCGGCATCTGCGCCTGCCCGAGCGCGACCGGGCGGAGGTGGTGCGCGAGCTGACGCGGTCCAAGCAGGAGCTCGACGCGGCGCTGGGAACGCCGGTCGACCTCCTCGCGTACCCGTACAACTCCGTCCGGCGGTGGATCGTGCCGCTCGCGCGCGAAGCCGGTTACCGCGCGGGGGTGGCGGGAATGGCTCACGGGAACGCCGACCGGTTCACGCTGTACCGCATCGGCGTGTACCGCGGCATGACCGCGGACGAGGTCCTGACTCAGCTCCGCTGATCGGCGGGAAGCTCCGGACGTTCCGGAGCTCCCTTCGGAAAGAGCCAGAGCGCGGCACCGAGCGCGAGGACGAACGCCAGTGCCCACACGCGTGCGCCGAGCACCGCCCGCGCGGATGCCTGGCCGAGCAGCGCGTCCGAGACGATCCATTCCACCGATCCCACGCAGGCCACCGCGCCGGCGGCGAGGCGGCGCCGCGCGGGGGGCAGGATGGACAGCAGGGCGAGCAGGAGCGGCCAGGCGAGGACGAAGTTGGCGCGCCAGGCGAGCGGCGAGACGAACGTGACGCCGAAGCAGAGGACGCTCCACAAGGCGGGACCCCTCAGCCGAGCGAGAAGAGCGGCGGCGACGAGCGCCGAAGTGGCGATCAATTCCACGAGCGCCATCGCCGCGCGCGGCGCTTGCGCGTCGAGCGGGTAGAGCGGCGCGAGGAGCAGCGCGGGAAGCCCCTGGGGGTTGTGCCCCAGCGCCCAGGCTAGCGTGGTCCGGTCGAGGTTCGACGACCACGCCCGCAGCTCGCCCAGCGCGCCGGACCATCCGTAGCGGGCGAGCAGCGGCAGATGGAGGAGGAGTCCGCACACGGCGGCGGCCGCAAGGACGCCGTTCCGGCGCATCGCGATGAGCGCCACGGCGAGCAGGGCCGTGGTCGGTTTGAGGACCGTGGCCACGGCCAGGCAAGCTCCGCTCAGCCAGTCCCGGCGGCGGTCGGATCTGGAGAGCGGCACCGCGAACAAGGCGAGCATGAACAGGTTCACCTGGCCGTAGAACAGCTCGAGGAAGAACGACTGCCCGAGCGCGAGCGCCGCCGCGAGGCAGGCGAGATAGGTCGGCGAGAACCGGCCGTCCTCGCGCAGCGCCGCCGCCCACCTCACGGCAGCGAAGGCGAACGCAGCCACCGACGAGAGGTTCCACAGCGCGCCCGCCGCGCCGGGCGGCAGCAGCGCGAAGGGAGTGAACAGCCACGCGGCGGCCGGCGCGTACTTGAAGGAGATCAGGCCGTCCGAGGCCGGATACAAGGGCAGCCGGGCCCAGAACCTTTGCGCGGCCAGCGCGTAGAGGTGGAGATCGCCGGCGCGGCGCGGGTTCAGCCCCAGCAGCGCGCCCCAGCCCGCGAGCAGCAGCACGGCCGCGGCGAACGCCCAGCGGCTGGGGGTTGCGGCCCGCGCAGCGAGATCGACGGCGGGGGCGGCGCGCGGAGGCCTCGGCATGCCCGGCCGGCTCAGCGGCTCATCGAATCGAGGAACTCCTTGTTGCTCTTCGTCCCGCGCATCTTGCTGAGCAGGAACTCCATCGAGTCGATCACGTTGAGCGGGTGGAGGAGCTGGCGCAGGATCCAGACGCGGTTGAGCTGCTTCTCGTCCATGAGCAGCTCCTCCTTGCGCGTGCCGGAGCGGTTGATGTCGAGGCAGGGGAAGATGCGCTTCTCCATCAGCTTGCGGTCGAGCGCGATCTCGGAGTTGCCGGTGCCCTTGAACTCCTCGAAGATCACCTCGTCCATGCGCGACCCGGTGTCGACCAGCGCGGTGCCGATGATGGTCAAGGACCCGCCCTCCTCGACGTTGCGCGCCGCGCCGAAGAACCGCTTCGGCTTGTGCAGCGCGTTCGAGTCGACGCCGCCGGAGAGGATCTTGCCGCTGGGCGGGACGGTGGCGTTGTAGGCCCGCGCCAGGCGGGTGATGGAATCGAGCAGGATGATGACGTCCCGGCCTTGCTCGACGAGACGCTTGGCTTGCTCGCTGACCATTTCCGCGACCTGCACGTGGCGCGTGGCGGGCTCGTCGAAGGTGGAGCTGACCACCTGGCCCTTCACGGTGCGCTGCATGTCGGTCACTTCCTCGGGGCGCTCGTCGATCAAGAGCACGATGAGGAACGCCTCCGGATGATTGGCGGCGACGGCGTGCGCGATGTCCTGCAGCAGCACCGTCTTGCCCGCGCGAGGCGGCGCGACGATCAGGCAGCGCTGCCCGAACCCGATGGGCGTGAGCAGGTCGATGATCCTCGTGGACATGTTGTCCTTCGAGTACTCGAGCTTGATGTGCCGGGTCGGGTAGAGCGCGGTCAGGTTGTCGAAGAGCACCTTCTGCGCGCCTTCCACCGGCTCGTCGAAGTTGATCTGGTCGACCTTGAGCAGGGCGAAGTAGCGCTCGGAGTCCTTGGGCTGGCGGATCTGGCCCTTGACCATGTCCCCGGTACGCAGGTTGAAGCGGCGGATCTGCGAGGGCGAGACGTAGATGTCGTCCGGCCCCGGGGTGAAGCTGAAGTCGGCGCTGCGCAAGAACCCGAAGCCGTCGGGCAGCACTTCCAGCACGCCCTCGGCCTCGATCAGGGTCTCGGACTTCTGCGCCTGCAGGATGTGGAAGATGAGGTCCTGCTTGCGCAGCGCGCCCGGCGCCTCGATGTTCAAGTCCTTGGCCAGCTTGGCCAGCTGGAGGATCTTCATCTCCTTGAGCTCTGACAGGTTCATTTGCTGTTTCCGGCGCGCCCGCGCGGCGCGCATGCTGTGTGGGTCTTCGTCGCAGCACGCCCCACGGGCGGCGCGAACCGGCTTGAAGGGGTGGATGGAACGACGCGCAATGTAAGGACGCGCCGCGCCGTCTGTCAAACCTTTCCTCGACCTGCGGGTCAGCCCCGGTAGGATCGCCGCCGGGGAGGGTGGATGCCGCTTCGCCGAAACTGGCCGTTTGCCGCGCTGATCCTGCTCGCCTGTGGGGGAGGCGGCCCGTCCCGGCCGCCGGTGGCGTCCATCTCGCTGACTCCGGCGACGACCGCCGCGTTGACGAGTCTGGGCGATACCCTCCTGCTCACCGCGACTGCGCACGACGCTGGCGGCGCTCCCATCCCGGGCGTC
Source organism: Myxococcales bacterium (assembly GCA_045802765.1). Taxonomy (GTDB): domain Bacteria; phylum Myxococcota; class Myxococcia; order Myxococcales; family 40CM-4-68-19; genus VBKO01. The sequence goes on along the minus strand of JBJMQJ010000339.1, from coordinate 3,747 downwards.
GGCATCGTGTACACGAGCAGCGACGCGGCGGTCGCGACGGTGACGCAGTCGGGCTTGGTCACGGCGGTGGCGAACGGCGCTGCGACGATTCACGCCTCCGCCGAGGGCAAGGAGGCCACGATTGCGATCCTCGTCGCCCAGGTGGTCGCGCACGTGCTCGTGACGCCCTCGGGCCTGCTGGTTCCGCCGGGAGAGGTTCCGCTCTTCCACGCTTCGGCGGTCGACGCGCGCAGCCACGCGGTGGTCGGCGCTCCGGCTCCGGTGTGGACCACGACCGACCCGGCGGTGGCGACCATCGCGGCCGACGGCCGGGCCGCGGTCTCGCCCACCGCAGCGACGGGCGCGACGGTCAGCGCCATCGCGACCGTGGGCGCGGTCCCCTCCACCGCCGGTGGGGCGATGACCGTGGATCCGTCCGCGATCTACGTGGAGACGATCTCGCTGGCCGCCGCGGGCGCCACCTCGTTCTCGAGCCTGAACCAGACCGTGCAGCTCTCCGCCACGGCGACGAACCCGCACGGCGACGTGACCAGCCAGGTCACCTTCGCCTGGTCGAGCACCGCTCCCACCGTGGCGGGCGTCTCCACGAGCGGGTTCGTCACCGCGCTCGGGAACGGCAACGCCGCGGTGAGCGCCTCCTGGAACGGCGTCAGCGGGTCGTTGCCCATCGCCGTCGCGCAAGTGGTGAGCAGCGTCTCGGTGAAGACGCAGGCAGGCGGGACGTCCGCCCCGCTGGCCAGCCTGGGCGAAACGGTCCAGCTCGTCGCCACCGCCTCGGACGCGGGCGGCAGCCCCGTCGCGGGCGCTGCATTCGCCTGGACGAGCGATGCGCCCTCGGTCGCCGTCGTCGGCGGCACCGGCGTGGTCACGGCGGTGGCGAACGGATCCGCGCACGTCGTCGCCCGCGCCACGGGAAACCAGGTCGCCGCGCCGGCGTTCGCCGTCACCGTCCAGCAGGCGGTAGCCAGCGTTTCGGTGTTGCCGCCCACCGCCTCGATTCCGCGGTGCGCGACCCAGCAGTTCGCCGCCGTGCCGCGCGATGCTCGCGGGAACGCCGTCGCGGGAGCGCCCGCTGCCAGTTGGAGTCCGGCGACGGGCACCGTCGCGACGGTGAACGCGAGCGGGCTGGCGACCGCGGTGAACGTAGGAGGACCCGTCACAATCACCGCGAAGGTCTCAGGGGTGTCCGGCACGGCGCAGCTGACCGTCAATTCGTCGCCCGTCGTGGTGAGCTGGAACGCAAGCGCGGCGACGACGCCCGTGAATGTGACGATCTGCGCAGGGCAAGCGGTCGTGTGGCGCAATACCGACACGGACATGCCGCACACGGCGACGGGTAACCCCGCCCCGCCGCCCGACACGGGCGACATCCAACCCGGCGCGAGCTCGGTCCCGCAGACCTTCTCTTCTTCTGGCCAATACCACTACGGTTGCATCTATCATCTGTCCGAAACGGGTATCGTGACCGTCACGCCCTGACGCTCACGAACTCCGCACGGGCGCGGCTCGGGCTGTTAAAGTCCGCCGCGCATGACCGAAGCCGAGCGCGCGGAGGAGCTGCGCAAGCAGCTCCGCGAGGCCAACCACCGCTACTACGTCCTCGACGCCCCGACCCTCTCGGACGCCGAATACGACCGCCTCCTGCGCGAGCTGACGCAGCTCGAGGAGGCACATCCCGATCTGCGCACGGCCGATTCGCCCACCCAGCGCGTCGGTGCGCAGCCGAGCGAGAAGTTCGCCAAGGTGCAGCACCGCCGGCCGATGATGTCGCTCGCCAACGTCATGACCGACGAGGAGCTGGTCGAGTTCGATGCGCGCGTGCACCGGCTGCTCGGTGAAGAGCCCGTCGCCTACGTCTTCGAGCCCAAGCTGGACGGCCTGGCGGTGACGCTGACGTACGAGAGCGGGCGATTCGTGCAGGGCGCGACGCGCGGGGACGGCCAGCTCGGCGAGGACGTGACGGCGAACCTGCGCACCATCAAGTCGGTCCCGCTGCAGCTCCAGGCGGGCGCGCCGGCCGTGCTCGAGGCGAGGGGCGAGGTCTTCATCCGCAAGGCGGACTTCGCCCGGCTGAACGCCGAGCGCGAGGCGGCGGGGGAGCCGACCTTCGTCAACCCGCGCAATTCCGCCGCCGGGTCGCTGCGCCAGCTCGATCCGCGCGAGACCGCCAAGCGGCCGCTGTCCATGTTCTTCTATGACGTGGGCGAGACCGGGGAGCTGCGCTTCTCTTCGCACTGGGAGAAGCTGGCCAGGATGAAGGAGCTGGGGCTGCGCACCAACCCCGAGAACAAGCTGGTGCGCTCGCTCGACGAAATCCGCGCCCACTACGCCGATCTGCTGCGCCGCCGCCACGACGTGCCCTACGAGATCGACGGCACGGTGGTGAAGGTGGACAGCGAGGATCAAAGGCGCCGCCTGGGGTCCGTCTCGCGCACGCCTCGCTGGGCGGTGGCGTACAAGTTCCCGGCGGAGGAGGAGGCGACCACCGTCGAGGACATCCAGGTGAGCGTCGGCAGGACGGGCGCGCTCACGCCGGTGGCCTTCCTGACGCCCGTGCACGTCGGCGGAGTCACGGTGGCGCGGGCGACGCTGCACAACGAGGAGGAGGTGCGGCGCAAGGACGTGCGCAAGGGCGACCGGATCTTCCTGCGCCGCGCCGGCGACGTGATCCCGGAGATCGTCCGCGTCATCGCCGAGGCCCGGCCGCCCGGAGGCCTGCCCGAGTTCCGCATGCCCACGCACTGTCCGGCGTGCGGGGCGGAGGTGCACCGCGAGGGCGCGATCACCCGGTGCACGAACCTGTCCTGCCCGGCGCAACTCCACGGACGCCTGCGCCACTTCGCCTCGCGGGGCGCGATGGACGTCGAGGGGCTGGGCGACCAGACGTGTTCCCAGCTGGTGGAGCGCGGCCTGGTGAAGACGCCCGCCGACCTCTACGCGTTGACGCGCGAGCAATGGCTCGGACTGGAACGCATGGGCGAGAAGTCGGTGGACAACCTGCTCGCCGCCCTCGAGCGCAGCAAGCAGACCTCGCTGCGGCGCTTCATCTACGCGCTGGGAATCCGGCTGGTGGGCGAGGCCACCGCGCGCGCGCTGGCGCTGCAGTTCCAGACCATGGAGCGGCTCCTCGACGCGACGCTCGACGAGTTGCAGGGGGTGCGCGACGTGGGGCCGGAAGTGGCGCAGCAGATCCACGACTTCACGCAGACGGCGGAGAACCGGGAGGCGGTGAGGCGCCTGCTCGCGGCGGGTATCCAGCCCGCGCCCGAGGTGGTGCTCGCGGGCGGACCGTTCGCGGGCAAGACGGTGGTGCTGACGGGCTCGCTTACGGGATACTCGCGCGAGGAGGCCAAGGCCGAGATCGAGAGGCGCGGCGGCCGGGTCTCCGGCTCGGTGAGCCGCAAGACCGACCTGGTGGTCGCGGGCGAGGACTCGGGCACCAAGCTGAAGAAGGCAGCCGAGCTGGGCGTGCGGGTGGTGGACGAGGCGGCGTTTCGTGCCCTGCTACAGGAGGGTCAGCGGTGAGCGAGCGCGTGCGTGCCGAGATCGTCGTGCGCGGCCGCGTCCAGGGCGTGTTCTTCCGCGCCAGCGCGCAGCAGGAAGGCCTGCAGCGCGGCCTGACTGGCGAGGTCAGCAATCTGCCGGACGGCAGCGTCGAGGCGATCGTCGAGGGGGAAAAGCAAGCGGTGGAGGATTTCGTCGCCTGGTGCCGCCGCGGCCCTCCGTCGGCGGAGGTGGAGGACGTGC
>JBJMQJ010000338.1:0-6508 GCA_045802765.1 Myxococcales bacterium | reverse complement strand
TGAACGGCCTTGAGGTCGAGATCGCTGTCCGGGGAAGGGAAGCCGTACGCATGAGGCGACCGGCGAGGCTGGCGGCGAGGACGTCTCGGGCGTGGCCTTGCTCGCGCGCCACGCCAACGAGATTCTCCTCGAAGGCGACGTGGTCGATGATGAACCCGAACTCCTCGATGAGATCCAGCTTGACCGCGCGCTGGCGCAGAGTTGCTACGGACGCATCGCGCTCGCCGCCGTCGAGTGGACCGAAGTGGCGCTTGCGGTGCAGTCGGAGCTTGTCCGCGAACCCTCGGACGTCCTCGCTCAGATGCGGACACGCGAGCACGTAGTCGCGGATGACGCCCCCGTCGTCGCCGTACTGGAGGACGACGCCTGCACCCGCGCCCAGGCGCTGCGGGCGTGGGGCAAGTTCTTCAACCATGAGTTCTCGGGCGAGACGGCGGAGGCAGAGGGTCCCCAGGAACTGGCGAAGTCCGCCGGTGTGGTGCCGATCAGCATCGCTGTTGGCGTTGCACGAGCAGAGGGGAAGCCCACGACCCCGTACACTAGCGAAAAGATCGCCATCGCCAAGGGCAAGCACCTGAAGTTCTCGCTACCGCCGGACTGGCGCACCGTGGAAGGCGCGACCTACCATTGGCTGGTGAGGAACACCGGTGACGAGGCACGGGCGGCGAATGACATGGGCCACGAGCGCGAGAACCAGGATGCGGAAACGTGGCGATACACCAAGTACCGAGGCGTGCACACCATGACCTGCGAGGTCCGGCGCAACGGTACGGTCATCGCGCGCGGCACTCGAAGAGTGCGCGTTGCAACTTGGTGACCTTCTGGCTCAACGACTGCCGACTCCGAGTGCGGCGCACTCCGGTGTGCCGCTCAGGTGCCGGAAATCGGCGGCACATGGCGGGCAGAAAAGGCACAAGACGGACTGAGGGGCCGGGCCTGCCGGAGCCGTGCCGTGGGGGCAACACCCTGCTCGCGTTCAGGTTTTGGGTGGCGGTAGCGCATGGGAATCGAACCCGAATTGGCAGGTTTCCGCTAACCCCGCGACGACGCACGCCAATCGTTGATTCGCGAGGAATTCAGGCCGGTTCGAGCGCGGAATGCATCCCGCACAATTCGTCACTGTTCGTCGGAGTCTGACCTGGTCCGGGGAGTGATAGGAGAGAGCGAGTCGCCGAGCCTCGTGTCTTCGCGTTGTCGCGCTCACGTTGTTCGCCGTTGCGAAGCCTCGAGCTCTACCCCATCGTGAAGGACATGCTCGTGGCGGCGCGAACGCGTTCGCTGCCGGTCCGCTTGCTCGGCCTGCAGCTGTCGAACCTGGGCATGTTCGAGCAGCTCTCGCTCTTCGATCGCAGCGAGCGGGTCGGCGCCGTCGTCGATAGCATTCGCGCGCGCTTCGGGTTCGAGATGGTCTCCCTGGCGACCACGCAAGGCGGTCAAACCCGACGAGGCGGGCGCGCCCGAGTCGGTCGAGCGCAATGACTTTGTGCCGGTGGGATCGGTACTTCGGGGCAGTAAGTCGCGCGATTCCGGAGACTTCAACCTGCAGCCGCGGCAAACCGACAGATCTTCTTGCGTTCACTCCGGGAATCGACGACCGTACTGCGCCATGCGCACATCGATTCGCCTTTGCGTTATGGCCGCATTTACCCTCACCGCCTGTGGGATGGGCGATCCACCCGATCTGGCAGCGCACCGCCGTGCGCCGGCCTCGGCCGCCCTCTTCGCGACCGCGGCCTTGACCAACGGCGACTTCGAGGCCGGCAATCTGCGCGTCGGCTGGACCACGGGCGGAGCCGGCAACAACTCGGAGACGCGCGTGCTCGACGGATCGAACCACGTGGCGCGCGTGGACGTCGGGGCAGGGCCATTCGAGGATTCGTGCACCAATCCGGGCCTGAACAACTTCGCGTTCATCGACCAGCTGTTCCACGCCGCGCCGGGTACGGTGGAGCTCGATTTCCTCGTCCCGCCGCCGATCGCCGATCCGACCGAGACGGCGAGTTGCCCGGGCTTCGATCGCGTCGAAATCGACTTCGAGGTGGTGCAGCCCAATCCGTTCGCGCTCCGGCTCTTGAGCGCCGTCCTCATCGATTATTCACCGGAGGTGGGGCGGGTGACCGGAATCCTAGTGATGAACGATTTCGTCACCGGCGCCAGGGCGTTTGCGCAGTTCGATCCGGCAAGCTCCGCGCCGGTCTCCGCAGGGCCGCTCTCGCTCGAGCCGAGCGCCGCGCTGACGGGCTGGACCCACGCGAAAATCGACTTGAGCACCGCGCAGTTCCGCTGGCTGTCCTCGGATGTCGTCTTCCGCGTGACGGTGCGGAACGAGGACAACGGGAACACCGGGCAGCAATTCTCCGTCTCCGTCGACAACGTCACCGCGCCCGCGCCGTCGGTGCGCGTGGTGGCCATCGACATCAAGCCGGGCTCCACCACGAACCCGTTCAATTGCCTGCAGCCACAAACGGTGCTGCCGGTCGCCATCCTGTCCAGCGCGGACTTCGACGCCACGGATGTCGATGTGTCGACCGTCCGCTTCGGCCCCTCCGGCACCGAGGCCGCCCCATTGACCGGCGCGCACGTAGAGGACGTCGACGGCGATGGCCGCGCGGATCTGGTGCTCCAGTTCCGCGAAGGCGATGCGGGGCTCAGCTTCATCTGCTTCGATAGCGGCGCTTTACTCTCCGGAACGACCACCGGTGGCGAGCACTTCCGCGGCTCGGACTTTCTCACGCAGGTCGGCCGGTCGTTCTAGACGGCCCGGCGGGTCGCCGGAGCAGACTGAGGAATGCGTAGAGTAGCTCCGCAACGGCGCGGAATACTCGTCCAAACGCCAGGAGCAGTCCCCCGATGCTTTGGAGCACGCCTTGGGAAGGTCAGATAAGGCCGTCGGCGCGCTTTCGTTCGCGTTCGATGCGGTAGCGGTCGCCGGAGCTAAGCACCTTTTTCTCAAGCGGACTGACTTGGGGTGTCACTTCGACGAGCTCGTCTTCGTTGATCCATTCCAACGCCTTCTCCAGCGACATGATGCGCGGTGGCGTCAGGATCACGCTTGGCGGAAGCCGCCGCTCAAGTGGACGAGCGCGCGCTGATCGCAGTGCTGCTCGGAGGCGACGCGGGTCTGCGAACCGGCGAGATGATCGCGCTGGACTGGGGGACATCGACTTTCGCCGCTCGCTGCTCCACGTGAACCGCTCGGAATGGGAAGGGCACGTCGGAACGCCGAAGCGCGGTCGTGCTCGGACGGTCAACATGACGTCGAGGCTAGCCGCCGCGTTAAAGGCACACCGACATCTAAAGGGCCCGCGCGTGCTCTACAGCGACGACAAGAGCACGGCGGACCGCGACGCGCTGGCGAGCTGGATTCGGCGAGCGGAGCGGAGGGCAGGGCTTCCGATTACCGGCCGGCTCCATATCCTGCGGCACACATTCTGCTCGCGCTTGGCCTATGCGCGGCGCGAGCGCGAAGGCCATCCAGGAGCTGGCGGGTCACGCGAACCTGAGCACCACGCAGCGGTACATGCACCTGAGCCCCGCGGCGAAGGAGAGCGCGATCCGCGCGTGGAAGCGCCCCTGCCCGGGGGAGAAAGGGGGAGACGACTGCAGGGCAGTAGGAATTGGATCGCAATACCGCCAGGTTAATGGCGGTAGCGCATGGGAATCGAACCCACCGAGGACGCCTCTCAGCGCCCGCCACCGGTTTTGAAGACCGGGCCCCGCACCAGTCAGGGACGCGCTACCATAGGCGAAGCTAGCAGGTTTCCCTCCGGCGACCAGTGGAAATGAGCGGGGTCGTCAGACGGCGCGGCCCCGGAATTCCGAGAAGGAGCGGGGCTTGCCGGAGAAGCCGAGCTTCTTCGCCCAGGTGGTGGGGAGCCCGCGAGCTGCTTCGACCGGCATCGGCGTCGCGCGGAGCGCCAGTCCGGCATCGAAGTAGCGGCGCTCCAGCTCGGACACGTCCGAACGCACCTCGAAGACGAAGCGCACATCTGCGCCGGGCCGGCACATGTCGCGCAGGCGTGCCAGGCCGTTCGCTTCCGCGAGGGCCACCGCGCGGAGCAGCGACCCCCAGGGAAAGAGGACCGTCAGCCGATCCGCAAAGCAGGCCAGCTCGCCAGGAGCGTCCTCGAGCGCGAGTCGTCCGAAGAGCGAGTTCGCACTCGCGCGGCGAGAGGCCTCGCGCAGGTTGTCTGCGATGCCGTCGACGCCCACGAAGAGGACTCGCGGCTCGATCTTCGCGGTGCGGCGGACGAACGTTCCGTCACCGGTGCCGAAGTCGAGGTGGACCGCCTGGAACCGCCGGGCCAGATCGGCCAGTCATCAACGGTCCACCCAGCGCTCTTTCTTGCCCTCGACGAGGTACATGCCGCGCGTATAACACGGTCGGGCTATCGCGTCCGGACGCCCTGTGGATCCGATTCCGCGGGCGCCTCGGCCGAGGAGGAGGACCGCGCTTCCAGCAGCGACCTGCGGTCCTGCAGCGCGGCCGGGACGGGCCCGCGGACCAGCGCCCCGAGGGCGGTCTCCAGCGTGCCGAGCCGCGCTTCGATCGCCGCGAGGCGGGCTTGGGTCTGCTTGCCGTGCAGCTCCGCCTCCAGCTCGAGCTCGCGGTGGCGAAGCTTGAAGTGCTTCACGGTGTAGACGATGAAGGCCGGCAGGCCGAAGGAGATCAGCGCAACGAGGACCGGCGCGAGCCCCTTCATCAGGATTGCGAGCGCGGCAGTCGAGGCGGGATCCATTCCGACCTACCTATCCGGCGGAGGGGGCTGGGAGCAAGCCGGCCCCTACCAGACCACGCATTTCTTCTCCGGGTTCATCGGCGAGCTCGCCTTGCAGGAGAACGTCTTGGCGAAATCCACGTTGTCCGAGACAGGTCCGTTCACCCGCCATTGCGCCGTCGAGTGCGGGTTGGTCTGCGCCTGCAGCCGGGCGGCCTCGGGGCGGTAGTTCGTGCACCACGACTGCGCGAATGCGATGAAGAAGTCGCGGTCCGTCTGCGCGTTCATCCGGCCCTGCTTCTGGTGCAGCGCGCTCAGCGCCATCTTCATCCCGCCGATGTCGGCGATGTTCTCGCCGAGCGTCAGCTTCCCGTTCAGGTGGACGTCTTCGACTGCCACGTAGCGGTCGTACTTGTCGGCCACGCACGCCGCGCGCTCCTCGAACGCCTTGCCGACCGCCTCCGACCACCACTCGTGCAGATTGCCGTCGCCGTCGAACTGTCGGCCCTGGTCGTCGAAGCCGTGGGTCAGCTCGTGGCCCATGACCATGCCCAGGCCGCCGTGATTGACGACGACCGGCGCATCGGTCTTGAAGAAAGGCGCCTGCATGATGCCCGCCGGGAACACCATCTCGTTCATCGAGGGGTTGTAGTAGGCGTTCACCGTCGGCGGCGTCATGCCCCACTCGTTGCGGTCGACGGGCTTGCCGATCTTGGCCAGATCGCGGCGCGTCTCGAACAGCGCCGCTTCGGCGAGGTTCACGAGCAGCGACTCGCGGCCGATCTTCACCGTCGAGTAGTCGCGCCACTTCTCCGGGTACCCGATCTTGTTGTCGATCTTCCTCAGCTTCTCCCGCGAAGCGGCGCGGGCGGCGTCGTCCATCCAGGTGACGCCGGCGAGGTTGCGCTCGAAGGCGCCCTCGATCCCCTCGATCATCTCCTTGGCGATCTTCTTTCCGTCCTCGCCGATGGTGGTCACCACGAAGGAGCGCCCCAGCGCCTCGCCCAGCGCGCGATCGGTCATCTGCACGCAGCGCTTCCATCGCGGCAGGATGGCCTTGGTGCCGGTGAGCGCCTTGGTGAGCCGGAAGCGCTCCTCGACGAACGCCTGCCCGAGCGCCGGCGCGGCGTCCTCCACCGCGGTCCAGCGCAGGTACGTCTTCACATCGTTGAACCTCCCTTTGGCTGCGAGCAGCTTGTCCATGCCGGCGAAGAAATCGGGCGTGAGGACGTTGATCGCCTGCACGGAGGGCGCGCCCAGCTCGTCGAAGTAAGCGTCCCAGAGGAAGTGCGGCGACACCTTCTTCAGGCCGGCGCGCTCCAGACGGTGGTAGATCTTGTTCGGATCGCGCCGCTCCACCTTGTCCATCGAGGCCTTCGCGAGCGCCGTCTCGATGTCCATCACCGTCCTGGCCTGCTTCTTCGCCTCCGCGTCGGTGGCGCCGGCGAGCGCGAGCATCTTCTCGATGTGGTCCTGGTAGAGCGCGCGCAGATCGCGCATGCGCTCGTCGTCCTTCAGGTAGTAGTCGCGATCCGGCAGCCCCAACCCGCCCTGGTCGACGCCGCCGATGACCTGGCGTGCGTCCTTGAAGTCTTGCTGCGATCCGAACCCGAACAGCGTGCGGCCTCCGATGGCCTGCAGGCGCGCCACCACCCTGGCCAGCGATCGCGCGTCCCGCGCGCCGTCGATCCGTGCGAGCTCCTCCTGCAGCGCCGCGAACGACGCCGTTTCCGCCTTGTGCTCGTCCATGCAGGTTGCGTAAAAATCGCCGACCTTCTTCGCGAACGGAT
>JBJMQJ010000337.1:0-3807 GCA_045802765.1 Myxococcales bacterium | reverse complement strand
CTCGACCTGGATGGTCTCGCCTTCCTTCACCACCTCGCGCGGGTGCTGCACGTGACGGTTGGAGAGGGCGGACACGTGCACCAGCCCGTCGACGCCCGGGAACAGCTCGACGAACGCGCCGAACGGTTGCAGGCGCGCAACCCTGCCCTGCAGCCTGATGCCCTCCTTGAGCTGCGGGCGCGCGGCGTCCCAAGGGTCCTGCTCGAGCGCCCGGAGGGACAGCGCGATCCGCTCGTGCCCTTTCTCGTCGTTGTCCATGCGCAGGACCTGCACGCGCACCTTCTGCCCGGGCTTCACCACGTCCTGCGCGTGCGCCACGCGCTGGTGGGAAAGCTCGGAGACGTGCACCAGGCCCTCCAGGCCGCCCAGATCCACGAACGCGCCGAAGTCGCGCACCGAGCTGACGGTTCCCTCCAGGACGGCGCCCACCTCGAGCTTCTTGCGCAGCTCGGCGGCGAGCGTGGCGCGCTCCTCCTCGAGCAGGGCGCGCCGCGAGAGGATGGCGTTCCCTCCGCGGATCTCCATCACACGGAACTTGAGCTTCTGCCCGACGAACTGCGCCGGATCGTCGACGAAGCGGACGTCGATCTGCGACGCCGGGCAGAAGGCGCGCAAGCCGCCCAGGTCGATCTCCAGCCCGCCCTTGTTCTGCGCCGTCACCGTCCCTTCGACGGGGACCTTCGACTCGAGCGCCTGCTGCAAGACTTCGCGACCGGCCCCCTTCGGCACCGAGCGCGTCATCACCGGCGTGCCGTCCGCGAGCGAAAGCACGTACGCGTCGATCGTCTCGCCGGCCTGGACGAGCAACTCGCCCTTTTCGTTGCGCAGCTCGCGCAGGTCGATGATCGCCTCGCCCTTCCCTCCGAGGTCGAGGTAGCCGATCTCGGAGCCGACGTGCGCGATGCGAGCGTGCACCTTCTGCCCGAGCCGCAGCCTCTGCGGCTTGTGCGCCGACTTCTCGCTTTCCGCGAAGAGCGAGGCGAAGTCGCTTCCCTCGTCGGTCCCGGGCTGCGCGAACGCCGACTCCGGCGGCGCGCGCGCGCCGCCCTGCTCGGGCGCGCCCGCCGGCTCGGCAGCCGCCGCCGACCCTTCCTCGCGCTGGGGCGTCACCGGGTGCGCTGCGTCCTCCGGCTTTCCCAGCGAGGGCCTGCGGACCACCACTGGCATCTTCCGCTCTTCCTTGCGCGGCCTCCGCGGAGGAGGCGGACGGGGAGCGCGATCCTCGGGCCGCAGCTCCACCGACCCGATGATCTCCGCGAAGGTCGGCACCGCCGGCTTCCGCTTCGCGGGTTCCGCCGGCGGCGGCGCCGGCTTCTTCGGCTCCTTGCGCTCGGGCTCGGGGGGCCGGGAGGCGGCGTCCATGATGTCGTCGAACGAGGGCGGCTTCGACTTGTCGGGCATGCGCTGATCGCTTCCGGGCTGATCCCTTGCAGGCTGATCGCTTCCAATGCTGATCGCTTCCAACGCTGTCGCTTCCAGTACGAGACCGACCGACCGACAGAAGAGAGCCGGGCGTCATATCACGGCGGAAGTCGCCGCCGATAGGGTCGTGCCGCGCTTGGGTTCAGGCGCGGGGAACCACGCGGCGGCGCCCGAGCAGCTCGATCTGTTCGGTCAGCTCGCGCATGCTCCGCAGGAGGGTGACGTCCTCCGGCAGAGCGATCCGCGTCATCCCCGGTCCCCCCACCACCAGCCGGCCGCCGTTGCTCCGGGCGGCGCGGGCCGCCAGCTCGACTTGTTCCTGCAACGCGCGCTCTTCGGGCGCGACCGTCGAGCCGAGCGCGACGAGCTGCGGCCGGCTGCGCTGCACCAGGTCGGCGAGGTCGGCGGCGGGAGTGGCCGCGAGCGGCGCGAGCACCTCGAACCCGCGCGCCCGCAAGAGACAGGCCGCCATGCGCGGCGCCACGTCGTGCTGCTCGCCCGCGACCGCGGCCACTACCGCGGTCCCGTGGTCGGCGCGGTTGGGCTCTCCGGGAGGTTCCGCCAGAGGCTGCGCCCGCGCGATGGCGTCCACCACCGCCTGCGTCGCTACGTGCTCCTCAGCCACGCTCAGCTTGCACGCCTCCCACAGCGAACCGATGCGCCGTAGCGCCGGCGCGACCACGTCGTCGAATATGGCCGCCAGGTCGTGACCGTGAAGGCGCAGGGCAACCATCTGCGCGACGAGGCTCGAGGCGTCCCCGGCGAGCGCGCTCTTTTCGATCGCGGCGGCGGCCTCCTCGCCCCCGGCTTCCTCGCCGGGCGTCAGCTGGGCGGGCAAGGTCTCCGCCACCTGGTAGTTGCGCCGCTGCACGAACGCCGTCACGTCGCGCAGCCGGAACTTGCGGTGTCCACCGGGGGTCCGGAAACAATCGATCTCGCCGGCATCCGCCCATCGTTTCACCGTCGCCTCGCCGACGCCCAGCAAGTGGGCGACCTGCCTGGTCGACAGAACGTCGGTCTTCACGACGGGGCCGCTCCCCTGTACCAGGTGACTCATCGTGGGTGCCTCTGAGCGTTTCGAGCGTTTCGATGCGGTGGGAGTCACCTGGGATTCAGAAAGCCAGACCTTGCTGATGTCCGTCCGCTCACGAGGATGCGCCCGATGACCGAGCGCGGCCGATTCGCTCCCAGCCCGACCGGAGAGCTCCACCTGGGCAACGCGCGGACCGCCCTCCTGGCCTGGCTATGGTCCCGGTCGGAGGGCGGCGGATTCACCATGCGCGTCGAGGACCTGGACCGGCCCCGCGTGCGCCCGGGCCTCGCCCCGCGCCAGCTGGAGGAGCTGGCCTGGCTCGGCGTCAGCTGGGACGAGGGTCCCGATCTCCGGACCGGCGAGGACGTCGGCGCGCGCGGCCCGTACCGCCAGTCGGCGCGGACGGCGCGGTACGAGGCCGCCCTGGGGGCGCTTGGCGACCACGTCTACGAATGCTTCTGCTCGCGCGCGGAGATCGCCGCCGCCAGCGCGCCGCACGGTCCTCAGGACGACGGACCGCGCTATCCCGGCACCTGCGCGCAGCTCAGCACGGCGCAGCGCGCGGAGCGCAGGCGCACCCGCCCGCCGGCCTTGCGCCTGCGGGTCCCACCGGGGCCGGTCGCCTTCCACGACGAGCTGCAGGGTGCGCAGGCGTTCGATCCCCAGGCGACGGTGGGCGATTTCGTGCTCCGGCGCGCCGATGGCATCTTCGCCTATCAGCTGGCCGTGGTGGTCGACGATGCGGCCATGGGCATCACCCAGGTGCTCCGCGGCGAGGACCTGCTTCCGTCCACGGCCCGCCAGATCCTGCTCTACCGCCTGCTCGGCGTGCGCGAGCCGCGGTGGGCGCACGCCGGCCTCGTCGTCTCGGCCTCCGGCGAGCGGCTGTCCAAGCGCGATCGGGCCGCCTCGCTGTCCGCGCTTCGCGCGGCGGGGAGCGATCCGCGGGAGATCGTCGCGCGGCTGTGCGCCTTCTCGGGCCTGCCGGAGCTGCCCGGGCGGGACCTGCCCGATCGGGTGGCGACCTTCGCGCTCGCCGACGTGCCCCGCGGGAGCGTCCGCCTCGATGGCCCGTGAAACACGGCGGTTGCCGGCCCGGGACGAGCGTGGTACTGCGGCGCGTTCGCGAGCAGGGAATCTTGGCACGGCAAGGCAAGCTCGGATAAAGACGGGGCCGCATGTCGGAGAAAGAGCAGGGCATCGAGGTCGAAGGAACGGTGCGCGAGGAGCTCGCCGGCGGGAACTACCGCGTCGAGCTCGACAACAAGCACTCGGTGCTCGCGTACGCCTCCGGCAAGATGCGCAAGTTCCGCATCCGCATCCTGCCCGGCGACCGGGTCAAGCTGGAGCTG
>JBJMQJ010000336.1:0-8666 GCA_045802765.1 Myxococcales bacterium | reverse complement strand
ATCCGCTGCCCGTCACCAGTGGACCGCGGGAAAGGCGCGACCCGGCCGCGCGAAGAGGAAGCCCTGCTGCAGGTCGCAGCCCAGGCCCTCCAGCGCGTCGCGCTCCTCGCGTGACTCGATGCCTTCCGCCAGCACGGTGATGCCCAGGTCCTTGCAGAGCGAGGTGATGGTCCGCACCAACTTCCGCTTGGTGGGCTCCCGGTGCAGGTTGCGCACCAGCGCGATGTCCAGCTTGGCCACCTGGGGATCGAGCTGGACGAAGCTGGACAGTCCCGAGTACCCGGCGCCGAGATCGTCGACCGCCACCGAGAAGCCCATCCGCTTGAGGCGGTCGATGCGGGCGCGGACGTCGGGGACGCGGTCGAGGCCGGCGCGCTCGGTGATCTCCAGCACCGTCCGGCCTGCGATCAAGGAAAGCGGCGCCTTGGGATCGTAGAGAGCGTCGTCGAGCAGCTCTTCGGAATGCAGATTGACGAAGAGCCGCATGGGGCTCTTCTGCATCCGCAGCGCCGCGCGGGCGCGGATCGCGCGTCCCAGCTCGTGCACGCGCCCCAGCGTCTCCGCGGCGTGGACCAGCTTCTCGGGGCGGGTGAAGCTCGGCTCGCTGGTCCGGAGGAGCGCCTCGTACGCAACCAAGCGCTTCTGCGGCCAGCGCACGATGGGCTGGAAGGCCAGCTCGAGGCCGGCGAGGGCGCGCGAGAACCGCTCCGAGAGGCCCGGATTTTGCGAGTCCTGCTCCTTCTCCAGGTATTCCTTGGCCTGGCGCTTGATCGCCGCGAGCTTGTGGATCCGGACCGCGCGCTCGACCACCTCGACGAGCTGGCCGGCATCGATCGGCTTGAGCAGGTAGCGGAAGGCGCCGAACTCCACCGCCTGCATCGCGGTCGAGAGATGCGGCGTGCCCGTGACGAAGATGACCGGCAGCTCCAGGCCGCGCTCGCGCACGGTGCGCAGGACTTCCATCCCGTCCATGCCGGGCAGCGTGAGATCGGTGATGAGGGCGTCGAACGACACGCGCTCGAGGAGCGCGAGCGCGTGCCGGCCGTCCGCGGCGGTGTCCACCGCGAACCCGGCGTCGTGCAACACGTCGGCGAAGATCCGCCTGAGCCTCGGATCATCGTCGATGACGAGCACGCGACCGTGATTTCCTGAGCGTCCCTCCAACAAGTTCTCCCGGCGTCGCAAGATGCGGGCTCCCTAGGTCTTCCGGCAAGAGGCAAGCGGCCGCTCGGCCGCCTCGAGCACGGGAGCGCCGGTGTCCCCCGCGCGCAATCCGTCAACGATACTTGAGGCCCGTGCCCGTATTGAACACGACGACTCTTTCTCCGGGCTTCACGAAACCGTCCCGCCGGAGCATCTCGAGGGCGGCCCACGCGGCCCCGCCCTCCGGGCAGATGTCGACGCCGCTGCGGCGCGCCAGGTCTGCGGCCGCGCGCGGGATCTCGCTCTCGGGCACGGCGACAGCCGTACCCGCGGTCTCGCGCAGCGCGCGCAGGCAAAGAAACCCGCCGATGGGGGATGGCACGCGCAGCCCGTACGCCGCGGTGCGTGGATCGGGCCAGGGCTTCGTCGCTGCTTCGCCGCCGCGAAACGCCGCCACGACCGGAGCGCAGCCTTCGGCCTGTACGGAGACGAGGCGCGACGCTTTCCGCGTCCAGCCCAGCTCGCGCATCTCGCCGAACGCCTTCCACATTCCCACCAGACCCGTGCCGCCGCCCGTCGGATAAATGATGACGTCGGGCAGCTCGCCGAGTTGCTCGAGCAGCTCGTACGCCATCGTCTTCTTGCCCTCGACGCGGTACGGCTCCTTCAACGTCGAGACGTCGAACGCGTCGCGCGGTCCGTTCGCCTTGAGCCACTTGCCGGCGTCGGCGATGCTGCCCGGGACGAGATGCACCTCGGCGCCGTAGTGCCGGCACTCCTCGGCGAAGGCCCGCGGAGTGTCTTCCGGCATGGCGACGACCACCGGCAGCCCGGCGGCGGCGCCGTACGCCGCCAGCGCTCCCGCGGCATTTCCCGCGGAAGGCGCGGACAGTGCTCGCGCCCCGAGCGCCCGCGCCAGCGATACGGCGAGCGTCATCCCGCGCGCCTTGAACGAGCCGGTCGGGTTGCGCGCCTCGTCCTTCACGAGGACGCCGTCTACCTCGACGAGCGGCGTCAAGCCCTCGCCGAGCGTCACCGCGTCGGCAGCGCGGATGGGGAGGACCTCCTCGTATCGCCAGAGCGACGGCGCACGCGACCGCACCGTCTCCAGCGCGAGCGCGCCCGGCCCCAGGCGATAATCGACGCGCAGCGGAAGGGCGCAGCGCGTGCAGACCGTCTGCAGCACGGCGGCGTCGTGCCGCGTGCCGCAGGAGAAGCACGTCAGACCGGCGAAGTTTCGCCCGAATCGCATCCGCCGCGGTTACCTCGCCGCCGCGGGATGTGCAAGTCGTTCGTTCACCCGGCGGACCCACTCGGGCTCGATCTCGATGCACGCCGCGCGCCGCCCCAGTCGCACGGCGGCGGCGGGAATCGATCCGCTGCCCGCGAACGGGTCCAGCACGAGGTGGCCAGGGCGCGTCCACGCGCGCAGCAGCGCTTCGAGCACGGTGAACGGTTTGTGGTTGGGATGGCTGCCCCAGCGTGCCGCCTCGCCGTCGTCGTCGTATCCGGCGGCGACGCACCACGAGCGCGGGGGATCGGCAGGTCCGAGCGGCGGAAGCGGTTCGCGCAGGAACACCAACGCGGTCTCGTACACGCGCAGGAGCTGCTCGTTGCCGTCGTGCTCGGTGGTCCGCTTCGCCCATGCGAACTCCCCGGCGAGCTGGTAACCGAGGTCCCGGACGGCCGCCGAGATCGGGTCCTTGCCGAGGAAGTTGGTCCACACGGCGAGGGGAGCGCCGGGACGCAGGTGCGAGACGGCGCGAGGAAGCCACTCGTCCGTGAACGCGCGGTAGTCGCGGACCGATTCGAAGCGCAGCACGGGGCCGCGGTCGATCTTGCGCCCGCCGTGCGGGTCGCGGAGGTCGCCGCGCTTCCGGCGGCGCGTGAGCAGGCAATAGGGAGGATCGGTGATCAAGGCGTCGGCGCGCTCGCCCCGCAGGGCAGCGGGGTACGCGTCGTCACGGCGGGCGTCGCCCTGCACGCAGGGGATCACGCGCGGCAGGGTAGCGCAGGTGGTCGCGCGCGAGGGCGAGGCCGACGGCGAGGGTTCATGTGTATAGCGCAATTGCACTGCTCATGATTCGGCTGTATCAAAGAACCATGACCCTGTTGCTCGAGGTGCGGTCCGCCGCCCGGAGCCTGCGCCGGCGGCCCGGATTCGCCGCGATGTGCGTCCTGGTGCTCGCCGCGGGCATCGGGGCTGCATGCGCGGTGTTCGCGCTGGTCGATGCGGCCCTGCTGCGGCCGCTGCCCTATCGGGATCCTGACGGCCTGGTGTGGATCTGGTCGACACGCACCGATCGGGCCAAGGCGTTCTTCTCGCTTCCCAACCTGGCCGAGACGCAGCAGCAGGCGCGCGCGGTCCAAGTGGTCGGCTTCGCGCCCTGGGATGCGACGCTCACCGGACGCGGCGATCCGGAGCGTCTGCAAGGGGTCCGCGTCTCCGGGGCGGCGCTGCCGATCCTCGGCGTGCGCGCTGCGCTTGGACGCGTACTCGCGCCCGAGGACGGTGAGCCCTCCCAGGCCCGTGCCGTGATGCTCACCCACTCCCTCTGGCGCTCGCGCTTTGGAGCCGAGCCCGGCGTGGTCGGTTCCGTCTTGACGCTGGATGGCCAGCCATACACGGTCGTCGGAGTGCTGCCGCGCGATTTCGTCTTCCCCGGCTGGGACGCCGACCTGGTCGCGGCGCTGGTGCCTGCGGCCGACCCGCGCAGGAACGAGCGCGGAACGAACTTCCTCCGCGCGTTCGGCCGCCTCGCTCCGGGCGCCACGCTCCGGCAGGCCCGCTCGGAGCTCGCGCAGATCACGGGGCGGCTGGTGGAGCTGTATCCGGACGCGAATGCGAAGTTCACCGCGCCGCGCGTGCTTCCGCTCCGCGAGGAGCTGGCCGGCGATCAGGCACGCCCGCTGCTTCTTCTACTCGGGGCGGTGGCCTCGGTGCTGCTCCTCGCCTGCTGCAACCTCGCCAATCTGCTGCTCGTGCGCGCGTTGTCGCGCCGGCAAGAGCTGGCGGTGCGCGCGGCGCTGGGCGGCACGCGCGGGCATCTGCGGCGGCTGCTGCTCTCGGAGGCCGCGCTGCTCGCTCTCGCCGGTGGCGCGGCCGGGCTGGCTCTGGCCGCGGGGGGCACCGACGTCCTGGCGGCGCTCGCCCCGGCCGATCTGCTCCGGGCACGCGGAGCTTCCTTCGGCCCGCGGCTCGTCGCGTTCGCCGCAACCTGCACCGCAGTCGCGGCGCTGCTTACGGGCGTGGCTCCGGCGCTCCAGGCCGCCCGTGAAAGCTCGGTCGACGAGCTGCGCGGTGCGCACGCCGCCGGCTCCGGCGCGCGCAGCGCCGCGCGCCAGGCGCTGGTCGCGGTCGAGGTGGGACTGTCGCTCGCTCTGTTGGTCACGGCGGCGCTCTTCGCGCGCAGCTTCGCCCGCCTGGTCGCGGTGGACCCGGGGTTCGACCCACGCGGCGGGCTCGCCATGCGGCTCTCCCTTCCTGGAGCGTCCTATCCGACGCCCGAGCACCTCTCGCGCTACGTCGACGCCCTCTTGCCGCGGATCGAAGCGCTGCCGGGCGTACGGGCCGTTTCGGCCGTCTCGGTCCTTCCGTTGAGTCGCACGAACACCAGGCTCGACTTCACCGTCCCCGATCGTCCCCCGGCGACCCCGGCCGACGTTCCGGCCGCGCAGAACCGATTCGTCACCCCCGGTTACTTCGCCGCGCTCGGCATCCCGATCGCCAGGGGACGGGAGTTCACGCGCTGGGATACGGCGAGCTCTCCGCAGGTGGTGACGATCGATCAGGAGCTGGAGCGACGCTTCTTCTCCGACCGATCGGCCGTCGGCGCGCGCTTGAGCCTGGAGATCGCGGTGGGCCGTTGGCGCGAGGTCGAGATCGTCGGCGTCGCAGGTCAGGTGAAGCACGACGATCTGAACGAGGTGGCGGCTGCCACCGTATACATCCCGCTGGCGCAGGTCCCGGGCCAGATGGTGGGGTTCGTGACGCCGCGGCTTCATCTCGTCGTCCGCGGGACTGCCCCGGCGATGGCCGACCTGGTTCGCCGGGAGGTGAGGGCGGTGGACGCCCAGGTGCCCATCTCGGGCGTGCGGCCGCTGGACGCGCTCGTCGCAGCCGCCGTCGCGCCGCGCAGGTTCGGCGCCGGGCTTCTCTCCGGGTTCGCCGTCGCCGCCCTCCTCCTGGCAGCGAGCGGGATCTACGCAGTGGCCTCGTACTCCGTCTCGCAGCGGACGCGCGAGATCGGCGTGCGCATGGCCCTCGGCGCCGCGCGCGGCGACATCGCGCGCCTCGTGCTGCTCGACTCCGCGCGACCGATCGGATTCGGGCTGGCCGCCGGATTCGCCGCCGCGGCCGTCTCGGCACGCGCGCTGTCCGGGTTGCTCTACGGAGTCGGCGCGTTCGACGCGTGGTCGTTCGCAGCCGCGGGAGCCGCGCTCGCCGCGTCGGCGCTGCTCGCGAGCTGGCTGCCGGCGCGCCGCGCGACGCGGGTCGATCCCGTCATCGCGCTCCGCGCTTAGCCGTCACAGCGAGAATGGCCGGCGTGCGACCCGGTACAGGACGATCCCCATGACGGCGAAGAGCGCCACGCCGAGGATCTGGTACCCGCCCGCTCCGAGCGCGTTGGTGAGCGCGGCGCTCAAATCCAGAGGATCGAGCCAGGAAGGTTTCCCCGGCTCGTCCGGCCAGTGCAGGAACGCGACGATGGTGCCGGTGATGGTGCCGCCCGCCACCAGCCCCGTGGCGAACAGGCTGCCGGGCCCGATGTCGTCGCCGTGCCCCGCGGCGGCTGCGCCGGATCGCCGGTCCACGATCCCCTTGATCACGCCTCCGATCCAGATGGGCAACGTGGTGGAGAGCGGCAGGTAGGCGCCGACCGCGAAGCTGAGCGGAGAGACGCCGCACAGCTCGATGGTCGCGGCGAGGAACACGCCGACCAGCACGAACTGCCAGTCCAGGTTGTGCGAGAGCAGGCCGCGGATCAGCGTGGCCATCAGCGTCCCCTGCGGAGCGGGGAACGCCTCGCTGCCGATCTGGTGGCGCATGAGGCCGGTCGCCGCGTCGATGCTGGGCTTGTCCAGGACCTGGATGGTGAAGCCGATCACCAGCGAGGCCGCCACGACCCCGATGAGCAGACCGACCTGCTGCGCGCGCGGAGTGGCGCCGACGAGGAATCCGGTCTTGAGGTCCTGGCTGGTAGCGCCGGCGTTGGCGGCGGCGATGGCGACCATGCCGCCCACGCAGAGCACCATCGGCTGGTAGAAGTCGCCGGTCCATCCCAGCCCGACGAAGAGCAGCGAGGTCGCGAGCAGCGTGGCGATGGTCATGCCGGAGACGGGGTTCGAGCTGGTGCCGATGATCCCGACGATGCGCGACGACACGGTGACGAAGAAGAAGCCGAACACGACGATGAGGATGCCGAGCAGGATCCGGCCGCCGAAGGTCCCGGGAAGGAACGGGAGCAGCGCCAGGATGGCGATGAGCGCCACGATCCCGCCAAGCACCACGCCGATGGGGATGTCCTGGTTGGTGCGGGACGTGGAGCCGGCGCCTACGCCGCCGCGCAGGCTCGCAATGCTGCCTTTGAACGCGGCGACGATGGTCGGCATCGTCTTGAGCAGGGTGATGAAACCGCCGGCGGCCACCGCGCCCGCGCCGATCTGGCGCACGTACGCGCGGTAGATCGCCTGGTTCATCGCCGCGAACGTGTGCGTCGTCGGGTTCCACCCGTAAGCGCCGGGCCGGTTCAGGTCCACCAGGTACCCGAGCTTGACGAGCTGGGCGGCGATGGTGTCGGGCGGAACCAGCGCGGCGATCAGCGGAATGATCCCCAGCCACCCCAGCACGCCGCCCGCGACCAGCACGCCGGCGATGCGCGGACCGATGATGTAGCCGACCCCGAGGTACTCCGGCGTGATCGCCGCGTTCACCGTCGCGGCGGGGAAGATGCGGCTGGTCGCGCGCGTCACGTAGCCGGGCGCCTCGGCGATGACGCGGAAGATCTGCTGCAGCGCCGCGTAGGCGAGCGCGAAGAAAAGCCCCACGTACGCGGTGCGGGCCATCTCGCCGCCGCGCTCGCCGGCGATGAGGACCTGCGCGCAGGCGGTTCCCTCCGGGTAGGGGAGGTTGCCGTGCTCCTTGACGATGAGCGCGCGCCGGAGCGGCACCATCATGAGGACGCCGATGCATCCGCCGAGGAGCGCCAGCGTGAAGATGGTCCAGTAGTTGAAGTAGGTGGCCCCGACGCTCTGGCGGGTGCGCGGGTCGGTGGCGAGGAAGAGGAAGCCGGGGAGCGTGAACACCACGCCTGCCGCGATGCTCTCTCCGGCGGACCCGATGGTCTGGACGAGATTGTTCTCCAGGATCGTCGAGCCGCCGAACTTCTTCAGCAGCGAGATGGAGAGGACCGCGATGGGGATGGACGCGGACACCGTGAGCCCGGCTCGCAGCGCGAGATAGACGGTCGAGGCGCCGAAGATCAGGCCGAAGACGGCGCCGGTGATCACCGCCTTGGGCGTGAACTCCGCGACCCGCGCCTCGTCCGGCACATAAGGCTTGAAATCGGCTGCCGCGTCCGGCGCCCGCATCTCGGCCATGTCCCCTCCCGGAGTTCGGCGGTGAGTATCTTTTGCCGTAGATCGCCGTCAATAAACAGCCATGAAGGCGGTGGTCGCTCACTTCGTCCCGATTCGGAGGCACCTCACGACCCGAGGGCAAAAACGGAGTCGGTTTAACTTTGCTTTTCAAGGGGGCGGGGTGGGCCGGTGGCGAGGAGCAACGGCTCCACCTCCCTGAGACTCTGCGATGCGTTTGGGCTCCGCCGAACCCCGCAGATGGGGAGGCTACTCGCCCCGGGGCGAGTTGAATCGTCCACACTCAGTTCAGCTGGCTGAACTGAGTGTCTCGTCCGAAACACTTTCGCCGGCAGTCTACTCGGCTTGCCCGTTCCCGCGCAGCCTGAAGCGTTGGATCTTCCCGGTGGCGGTCTTGGGCAGACCTTCCACGAATTCGACCCAACGCGGGTACTTGAACGGGGCGAGGCGTTCCTTGACGAAGCGCTGTAGCTCCTCGGAGGAGGCCTGCGCCCCGGGCTTGAGCACCACGAACGCCTTGGGCTTGTCGAGTTGGTTCTCGTCCTTGTGCGCGACCACCGCCGCCTCCAGAACGGAGGGATGCGCGATGAGGGCCGACTCGACTTCGGCGGGCGAGACCCACTGCCCGCCCGCTTTGATCATGTCGTCCGAGCGGCCGCAGTAGACGTAGTAGCCGTCGGCGTCCTGCCGGTACTTGTCGCCCGTGTACGTCCAGCGGCCGCGGAAGGCGTGCAGGCTCTTCTCCCGGTTGTTCCAGTATGCGATTGCGCTGGACGGCCCACTGATGCGCAGCTCGCCGATCTCGCCCGGCTGCACCGGCCGATCCTGCTCGTCGACGATCTGCGCTTCGTAGCCGGGCACCGGCTTCCCGGTCGTGCCGTAGCGGACGTCTCCGGGCCTGAGCGAGAGGAAGATGTGCAGCAGCT
>JBJMQJ010000335.1:0-7538 GCA_045802765.1 Myxococcales bacterium | reverse complement strand
CATCCAGGACAGCGAGTCGGGCGAGCACCACTCCTCGCTCAAGCCGATGAATTGCCCTTCGCATTACCTCCTGTACTCGATGAAGAAGCACAGCTATCGCGAGCTGCCGGTGCGCTACCACACCCAGGACATCCTCCACCGCAACGAGGCGACGGGCGTGCTGAGCGGCCTGACCCGCGTGCGCCAGTTCCAGCAGGACGACGCGCACATCATCCTGACGGACTCGCAGATCGCCGGCGAGGTCCGGCGCCTGGTCGACCTGATCGGCCGCGTCTTCCGGGCGTTCGGCCTCGAGTACCGCGCCAAGTTCGGCACCCGGCCCGCGCAGCGGCTCGGGAGCGACGAATTGTGGGACCGGGCGGAGGCGGGCCTGCGCGCGGCGGTCGAGCAGTCCGGCGTCAGCTGGGTGGAGAACCCGGGCGACGGCGCGTTCTACGGGCCCAAGCTGGACTTCCACGTGAAGGACAGCATCGGGCGCGAATGGCAGCTCGGAACCATCCAGCTCGACTACAACGCTCCGGATCGGTTCGATCTCAATTACGTCGGCGAGGACAACAAGGAGCACCGGCCGGTCGTCATCCACCGCGCCATCTACGGGTCCTTCGAGCGCTTCATCGCCATCCTCATCGAGCACTACGCGGGCAACTTCCCGGTGTGGCTCGCGCCGGTCCAGGCGCGGGTGATCACCGTGGCGGATCGGCACCTGCCTTGGGCGCGCGAGGCGGCGCAGGCGCTGCAGGCGCGCGGCCTGCGAGCCGAGCTGGACGAGTCGAGCGAGAAGCTGGGCGCCAAGATCCGCGACGCGCAGCTGCAGAAGATTCCGTACACGCTGGTGGTCGGCGACAAGGAGGTCGAGCAGAAGGCCGTCTCGCCGCGCCGCCACGGGGAGGGCAAGGACGCCGAGATGGGCACCCTGCCGCTCGCCTCCTTTGCCGAGCAGCTGGCGAAGGAGGCCGCGGTCCCGTTCTGAGCGTGCGCACGGGTGAGCGCGCGCCTACATGAACCCTTGACACAGGCCCGAGGCCGGATACCCTAACTTGTTCCGCATGTGGGGACACCATTCCGTGGTGTCCCTCCTCTTTGAACGTCCGGTACGCCGGCGCGTGCCGGTCCATTTTCTCGAAGGAGTCCGCCATCCGCGACGCCCGCACGAACCGCCGTATCCGCGCACGTGAGCTTCGTGTCATCGGTCCCGAAGGTGAGCAGCTGGGAGTGATCTCGCTCGAGACCGCCCTCGCCAAGGCCCAGGAGTTCGGCCTCGACCTCGTCGAGGTCTCGCCCATGGCCAAGCCGCCGGTCTGCAAGATCATGGACTACGGCAAGTTCAAGTACGAGACCAAGAAGAAGGCGAGCGAGGCGAAGAAGAAGCAGACGGTCGTGAAGCTCAAGGAAGTGAAGTTCCGCCCCAAGACCGAAGAGCATGACTACGCTTTCAAGACCAAGGCCATCCGCGAGTTCCTCGCCGAGGGCAACAAGGCGCGCGTGACCGTCATGTTCCGCGGCCGGGAGATCACCCACCGCGAGATCGGCCAGGCCATCCTGCGGCGCATCGAGGCCGAGTTGAAGGACATCGCCGTGGTCGAGCAGACGGCTCGCCTCGAAGGCAGGCTGCTCTTCATGATCCTGGCGGCGAATCCGCGCTTCCTGCAGCAGCAGCGCTCGCTGCAACAGCAGCAGCAGGCGCCGGGCCAGGCGCGCCCCGCGCAACCGGCGGCGCCGCGCCCCCCTGGAGCGCCGCAAGCTCGACCGCCTTCGACCGGGCCGCACCCGGCAGCGACGCCTGGCAACGGCGCGCCCCGGCCCGGAGCCGCGTCGTCCGCGCCGCCCGCTCCCACCCAGCAGGCCGCCGGCGCGCCCAAGGCATAAGCGCCGGGGCAGAAGGGTTGATTTCGGAGGCGGCCTGAGGTACTAGCCCGCTTCCTTTTTCGAGGCGGGCTCGAAGCGATGCCGAAGTTGAAGACCAAGCGGAGCGCGGTCAAGCGGTTCCGCAGCACGGGGACGGGCAAGATCAAGGCGGGCAAGGCGTACCGCCGCCACAACCTGTCCCTGGGTAAGAACCGCAAGCGCAAGCGCCATCTGGGGGGCACCGAGGTCCTCACCCGGCGCGACGAGAAGCACCTCAAGAAGGCCCTGCCGTACGGCTTGCCGAAGTAGGAGAAGTCAGCAAATGCGCGTCAAGAGAGGATTCAAGGCCCGCCGCCGCCGCAACCGCGTCCTGAAGCTCGCCAAGGGCTTCCGCGGCCGCCGCCACGGCACGTACAAGCGCGCGGTCGAGGCGGTCGAGCGCGCGATGATGCAGTCGGCGCGCAGCCGGCGGGTGCGCCGGCGCGATTTCCGCTCGCTGTGGATCGCGCGGATCAACGCGGCCGCCCGGATGTCCGGCACCTCGTACTCGAGGCTGGTGGCCGGCCTGAAGAAGTCCGGCATCGTCCTCGACCGCAAGGTGCTGGCGGACATCGCGGTTGCCGACCCGCACGCTTTTGCCGCCATCGCCAAGCGCGCCGCGGCGTAGGCCTCTACCGCAATGACCGCACGAGGCCGCGTCGGGGCGAACCCGGCGCGGCTTTCGTCCTTTCTGGAGCCGTGATGATCGACGAGCTGAACGCGTTGCTCGCGCAGGCGAAGGACGAGCTGTCGAAGGCCCGCGACGAGGCGCAGGTCGAGGCCGCGCGCATCAAGTTCCTCGGCAAGAAGGGCTCGCTCTCCGCCGTGCTGCGCGGCATGGGCAAGCTCGCGCAGGACGAGCGGCCGCGCGTCGGCGAGGTGGTCAACTCGGTCAAGGCGGGCATCGAGGACCTGCTCGAGCGCGCGAAGAAGGCGGTGGCGGATCGCGCGCTGGAAGCCGACCTGAGGCGCGAGAAGCTCGACGTGACGCTGCCCGGGCGCCCGCAGAAGCTCGGGCACCGCCACCCGGTGTCCCTGGCGATGGACGACATCATCGAGATCTTCGCGCGGCTCGGATTCCATGTCGCCGACGGACCGGAGATCGAGTGGGACGTCTACAACTTCGAGAAGCTCTGCTTCCCCGTCGACCATCCCGCGCGCGACATGCAGGACACCTTCTCGCTCGACCCGGCGACGCTGCCGCCTCCGCCGCAGGGAGCGCCGGACCCGCCCACCCGCATCCTGCGCACGCACACGAGCCCGGTGCAGATCCGCGCCATGCTCGAGGCGCGCAAGCCGCCCATCCGGGTCATCACGCCCGGCAAGGTGTACCGCTGCGACTCCGACGTCACGCACACCCCCATGTTCCACCAGGTCGAGTGCCTGCACGTGGAGGAGGGCGTCTCCATGGCGCACCTGCGCGGCACGCTCGACGCGTTCGTGAAGGCGTTCTTCGGCCCGCACATCCAGACGCGCCTGCGGCCCAGCTACTTCCCCTTCACCGAGCCGTCCGCGGAGGTGGACATCTCGCACCCGCTCTGCGGCGGCAAGGGCTGCAAGATCTGCAAGGGCAGTGGCTGGATGGAGGTGCTCGGCGCGGGGATGGTGAACCCGGACGAGCTGGTCGGAGTGGGGATCGATCCGGAGAAGTACACGGGGTACGCCTTCGGGGTGGGCATCGACCGGCTGGCGATGCTGCGCCACGGGATCGACGACCTGCGCCTGCTCTTCGACAACGACGTCCGGTTCTTGCAGCAATTGTGAAAGGGCTGCCATGAAGGTGTCGCTGAGCTGGCTGCGCGAGCTGTGCGCGACCGACCTGCCCGAAGACGAGCTGGCGCGAAAGCTCACCTTCGCCGGCTTCGAGGTGGAGGGCAGGGAGCAGCGCGGGCTGGGCCAGGGCGCGGACGTGGTGGCAGCGCGCATCGCGGCGAGCGAGCGGATCGCCGGGTCCGACCACCTCAGCATCTGCCAGGTCGACGACGGGCGCGGCACGCACCAGGTGGTCTGCGGGGCGCAAAACTTCCGGGTCGGAGACCTGGTGGCCATGGCGCGCCCCGGCGCGGTGCTGCCCGGCGGGCAGCGGATCGCGCGGGCGAAGCTGCGCGGCGTCGAGAGCGCCGGGATGCTGTGCTCCGCGCGCGAGCTGGGGCTGTCGGAGGATCACGCCGGGCTGCTCATCCTTCCGCGCGATACGGCCGTCGGCGCGCGTCTCGAGGAGCTGCTCGGGTTGCCGGATATCGTTTTCGAGCTGAACGTCACGCCGAATCGGCCCGATGCGCTCTCGCACCTGGGCATCGCCCGCGAAATCCACGCCGTGACGGGCGCGGCGCTCCGGCTACCTCAGCCGCGGCTCGTCGAAGGGGAGAAGCGGATCGACGCGCTTGCGCGGGTGGACGTGGAAGATGCGAAGCGCGCTCCGCGGTACATGGCGCGGGTCATCGAGGGCCTTCGCATCGGACCGTCGCCGCTCCGGCTGCAGGAGCGCCTGCGGAGCTGTGCCGTGCGTCCCATCAGCAACGTGGTCGACGCCACCAACCTGGCGCTGCTCGAGCTGGGCCACCCGCTGCACGCCTTCGATCTGGATCGCCTCGCGGGATCTCGCATCGTCGTGCGGCGCGCGCGGCGGGGCGAGCCGATGACGACGCTTGACGGAAAGCAGCGCACGCTGTCGGAGGACGATCTGGTCATCGCCGACGGCGAGAAACCGGTCGCGCTGGCGGGCGTGATGGGCGGTCAGACGAGCGAGGTCTCCGACGGGACCACGCGGATCCTCATCGAAAGCGCCGTCTTCGATCCGGGTGGCACCCGGCGGACTGCCCGCCGGCACGGGCTGCACACCGAGGCCTCGCACCGCTTCGAGCGCGGCGCGGACGAGAAGATGGCCGCGCTCGCTCTGGACCGCTGCGCCGAGCTGGTGGTGCAGCTCGCCGGAGGGAAGATCGCCAAGGGCGCGATCGACCGCTACCCCTCGCCGCGCCCGCAGACGCGCATCTGGGTCCGTCCGGCGCGCGTCTCCTCGGTGCTCGGGACGCAGGTCGGCGCGGCGGAGGTGGAGCAGCGACTGCAGTCGTTGGGGCTACAGAGCGTGGAGGGAGATGCGCAGCGGCGCCTGTGGGCGGTGCCCTCGTGGCGCGGCGATCTGACCCGGGAGATCGACGCCGTCGAGGAGGTTGCGCGGCTGCGCGGCTACGACACGATTCCGGTGGTGGTTCCCAAGGCGGGCGTGGGGGAGACGGCCGCCATCGCTCCGGAGCAGCGGATCACGCGCGCCGCCCGGGCGGCGCTGGCGGCGCGGGGATTCGACGAGGCGCTGAACTACAGCTTCGTCTCCGAGCGCGAATTGCTCGCGCTGCGGCCCGACCAGAAGCCCGTGCGGGTGGCGAATCCGCTCACGGTGGAGCAAGCGGCGATGCGCACGACCATCCTCGCCGGTCTGTTGCAGAACGTCGGCCGCGCGCTGAAGCACGGCGCCCAGGACGTCCGGCTGTACGAGCTGGGGCGCGTGTACCTTCCACGCCTGAGCGAGGCGCACCCGTCCGGCGACCTGGCCTGGCCAGTGGACGAGCCGCGCCGGCTCGGCCTTGCCGCCGCCGGGCACCGCGCGCCGCGTAGCTGGGCGGCGCCCCACGATCCGCTCGACTTCTACGATCTGAAGGGGACGGTGGACGACCTGCTCGCCGCGCTCGACGTCGCCGGCACCTACGCGCCGGCAGAAGAGTCGTTCCTGCATCCGGCCGCCTCGGCGGCGCTGACCGTCGGCGGCCGCCGCGCCGGAATGCTGGGGCAGATCCATCCCCGCGTTGCACAGGCGTTCGACGTTCCCGCGACTGTGCTGGTTGCCGAGTTGGACTGGGAGCTGCTCCTCTCGCAAGCGCGTGCCCTGCGGGAGACGCGCGGCGTTCCGCGCTTCCCCGCCGTGGCGCGGGACCTCGCCTTCGTGGTGGCGGCCGATGCGCCGGCCGCGACGCTCCTCGCGGAAATTCGCGCCGTGGACGGGCAGGGGCTACTCGAGGACGTCTCGCTGTTCGACGTGTACCGCGGCGCGCAGGTCCCGGCGGGAAAGAAGAGCGTCGCCGTGGGACTGACGCTCCGGGCGGCGGACCGCACGCTGACCGACGCCGAGGCGGACGCGCTCATCGCCTCGGTCAAGGATCGCCTGAAGGCGGCGCTGGGGGCGGAGATCCGCTCGTAGGAGATTCAGAAGGTCGCGCGCAAGCTCACCGTGCCCACGCCGGCCGACCCAGCGGAGGCGGGCAGGGTGGCATCGAGCGTTCCCTGCATCCGCGGATACGTCTTGCTGCTCGAGAGGCAGAAGGGAGTGCCTACCGAGGTGATGGTGAGCGAGTGCTTGCCCTGCGGCGCGCCCGGGCCGGCCGCGGTCTCGGACCATTCCTCGAGGTAGGTGCTCGAGTACGCGTACATCATGCTCTTCGCTCCGCGATCCGTGTTCCGGTACGTCGCGATGCGAGGCTCGCCGCGGAAACCGACTGCGACGCTGACCGGCCCTCCGACGCGGTCCGGGCTGCTCGATTCGACGCTCAGGCGGAGGAGGAACTCGTCGCTCGAGCCTTCGTACACTGGTTCGACCGAGCACCTCATGCGGCTGGCGAGGGCGCCGGACAGGGTGATCGCGCAGGAGCGGGTGCTGCCTATCGGGGTCCCGCAGTCCGAGGTGGCTTTCGCGGGCGGCGGACGCGCGCTGCACGCCACGGCCGCGAGCGACAGGATTGGCAGTGCCCGGAGGAGGCGCATCGTCGGCCCTGCGACGAGTCTACCGCCCACCTGAGCGGGGCAGATGGGGGCGCGAGGGGGACGGACGGGGCGCGCGTGCGTGTCCGACCGCGCGCCAGGCGGGTCGGACGATGTGGGCAGGTGAAGGTGGGCGTAGGACCGCTGCTGCTCAGCTTAACCCGTTGCTTTGACTCGGCCTTGTTGGTTCGACTATGGTCGATTCCATGACCAAGGCCGACGTGATCGAGAGCGTGTGCAAGGAAGTCGGGTTCTCCAAGAAGGAGAGCGCCGAGATCGTCGAGATGGTGTTCGACACCATCAAGGACACGCTCGAAAAAGGCGAGAAGATCAAGCTCTCCGGCTTCGGTAACTTCGTCGTCCGCGAGAAGCGCTCGCGCGTCGGCCGCAACCCGCAGACCGGGCAGGAGATCGAGATCAGCGCGCGCCGCGTGCTGACCTTCCGCCCCTCGCAGGTGCTGAAGAACGCGCTGAATTCCTCGAACGGCGCGTAGCTCCACAGCTCATTGTCGCGCTGAAGGCGATCATCTTCCTGGCATTCGCAGGAAGGATGAGCCGATTTCTTTGAGGTCGCCGAGCCGATGCTAGGTTCGCTGCCAGGTGATCCGTCCGGCCGGCCTCGTCCTGCTACTTTTCGCCCTTGCTGCGCCGGCCCGCGCTGACGGGCCCATCACCGACCGCAACTATGCGATCGACGCCTACCGCGGCGCGGCGGTTGCCGACTATCGCGTGATCGGCATGGGCGGCGTGTCCCTCGCCACCGCCGAAGGCGCGGTGGGCCTGCTGACGAATCCGGCCGCTGCCGCCTCGCGGCCCGCGACTGCTTCGAGTTGGTTCTACTGGGACTTCCTCCTCGACGTGTACACGCCCGCGCTGGGCGTCGATTCGGACAACAGCGGCAT
>JBJMQJ010000334.1:0-5639 GCA_045802765.1 Myxococcales bacterium | reverse complement strand
CAGCTCCCGTTGCGTCGCGTCGGCGAGCCGCTCGCGCCCGCGGAGCACGCGGGCCGGGCGAGGCGTGCGGCGGGCGGCGCTCCGCCGCACCAGCACGACGGCCTGCACGCGCGTGTCCTTCGCCGCGGCGAAGGGCTTTCCCAGATCGCAGACTGCGGCGATCTCCGCCGCCTCGAGGACCGCCTCGCGCAGCGGCCCGGAGCGCGCGTTCGTCATCCAGGTGTCGGGCACCAGGAGCGCCGCCGTGCCGCCGGGCCGCAGGAGCTCCAGGCTGCGCAGCAGGAAGGCCGCATAGCGATCGATCTCGCCCCCGCGAAGAGCGGGGAGCCGCCGCAGCAGGAACGCGCGCCCCGCCGGGTCGCCCACGTGACCGTAGGGTGGATTTCCCACCACCAGGTCGGCGGGCGGCAGGGCCGCGCGGAGCGCGTCGGCGAGCCGCTCGCGCCCGCGGAGCACGCGCGCCGCGCGAGGGCTGCGGTGCGCCGCGGTCCGCCGCACCAGCACGACTGCCTGCACGCGCGTGTCCTTCGCAGCGGCGAAGGGCTTTCCCAGATCGCACACCGCGGCGATCTCCGCGGCGTCGAGGACCGCCTTGCGCAGCGGCCCGGAGCGCGCGTTCGTCATCCAGGTGTCGGGCACCAGGAGCGCCGCCGTCCCACCGGGCCGCAGCAGCTCCAGGCTGCGCAGCAGGAAGGCCGCATAGCGATCGATCTCGCCCCCGCGCAGAGCGGGCAGCCGCTGCAGCAGGAACGCGCGGCCGGCCGGGTCGCCCACGTGGCCGTAGGGTGGATTTCCCACCACCAGATCGGCGGGAGCCACGTCCGCGCGGAGCGAGTCGGCGCGCCGCAGCGACGCATCCGTCCGGGCGAGCGCCAGTGCGGCGCGCGCGGCGCGCAGCGCTTCGGCGTGCAGGTCGACGCCGAAGAGCCTCGCGCCCGGGACAGCGGCGGCGGCCGCGCAGAGGAAGGCGCCGGCCCCGGCGCAAGGATCCAGCACGCGCGCCGGCGACCTCGACGAGCCGTGTCGCAGGGCGAGCGCCACCACCTCCGCGGCGACCGCCGGGGGCGTGTAGTACAGACCGGCGGAGCGCCTGCGATGCTCGCCGAGGCGCAGCGCGAACAGCTCCTCCGCCGCCGCGCAGAGCGCGAATGCGAAGCACGCCGATCCTCGTCCGCGCAGAGATTCGCCGAGCGGCCAGGGCGCCGGCGCCGGCTCCGGCTCCGGCGCGGGACCGGTGAGCACGGCGTGCGCCGCCTTCCCGCGGATGCGCCGCGGCAGCGGCCAGGGCGGCAGCGCTCCGGAGGTCCGCGCCCGCAGCTCGCGAGCTTCCTCCGCGACTGCTCCCCGTGCGGCGATGCGCGCGCACGATCCGGCCGGAAGCAACCCTGCCGCCTCGCCGAGCCGCAGCGACACGAGCGACAGCGCCGCCCGCCCCGAGCGCAGCTCGGCGGCGAGCGCCTCGATCAAGGCGCGCCCGTCACGACGATGGGGATGTCCACCGCGAACGCCTCGCCCGAGAAGGGCGGGAACTGCAGCTTGCGCGTCGCCGTCTTCAGGCAGGCGCCGAGCGGGCTCTGGTCGACGGCCCTCTGATCGATGCGCGCGCTGGTCACCGCGCCGGACGGAGCGATGGTGGTGGAGATGAGGATCTTCCCGACGCGGAGCGACGGGTCGCGCTTGAGAGCCTCGTCGACGCAGCCCTGCAGCGCGGGCTTGCTCTCGTCGACCTTGCGCAAGAGCTGGTCCGCGGTCGGCGCGGGCGCGACGCCGGGCCGTTCCTGGGGAGCGGCGCTGGCCGGCTTCTCTTCCGCCTTGTGCTCGCCACCTCCGGGCGGCTGAGCCGGCGCGGGCGCCGGGGACGAGCTCGCCTGCGGAGCTGGTTCGGGCGCGGCGTCCCTGCGGCCGTAGAGCAACGCGAAAGCGAGGAGCGCAACGACGGTGGCCAGACCGACGACGACGAGCACCGTCCGCAGCGGGCCGCGGCGCTCGGGCTCGCCGCCGCCAAATGCGACGGGAGGCGCTTGCGGAGCAGGCGCCTTGGGATGCGGCGCGGGCGTCTCGGCGCGTGGCTTCGACAGCTCCGCGGCGCCCCAGCGCGCCAGGTCGAGCGCGTCGGGCGCCGAGGCGTCCACCCCGGGATGCGCGTCCACCGAGCCAACCTTCTCCACCGCCGGTGGACGCATCGGCGCGAGCGAAGCGGCGGCGTCGCCCGCGGGCAAGCGCAGTCCCCCCGGTGGAGTCGGCGCGTCGGGCGAGGCGGATTCGCCGCCGCCTTCTGCGGCACCCGCAGCCCGTTCCGCCGAGGGCGGCGTCGCGTGTCCGGATCCCGTCTCGAACGGCAGCTCGACGCGCCGTTCGCGGGAATTCGGGCCGCCTGGGTCGGCGGGCGGGGGAGGCGGCCTGGGCGGCGCCGCGAAGAACGGAACGAGCTCCGGGACGTCCTTCGCCCGGATCCACGACTCCATTCCTTCCTTCCACAGGTAGGTGCGCGGACCCACCTGGCCGGCGGACGCCTTGAGGCCCAGCTCGGCGCGGGTGATCGGACCGAGCTGCTCGCCGTGGATCATGGCGAACCAGATCGCGGGATCGCGCGGGAGCGGCGTCTCCCGCGCAGGTGGAGGCGGGGGATCGGCGGGAACGGCCCTGGCTCGCGGCGCCGCGTCTTCGGCCTTGCTCGCCCGCAGCGCCTTCTCCAGCACCTCGGTGTCCATGGCGCGGGTGCTCTCGGCATCCGTCTCGCGGCGCGGCGCGGTGGCGCGCGCGATCGGTCCGCTGGACGGCCTCGCGCCGGACTGCGAGCCGCGGATGGGTCCCGGTTCCGCCCTCGCCGGCGGCGGCGAAGTGGCAGCGGCGGCTTTGCCGGTGGGCTGCGAGGCGAGGAGCGGGTCGACGATGCGGATCTGCACGCCGCATCGCTTGCAGCGGACGATGAGCCGCTTGCCCCGGATCTTCTCGTCCGCGACCAGGAGATGCGCCTTGCAGCTTTCGCAGATGAATTGCATCCCCGGCGAACTCTACAACAGATCGGCGCGGCCGACGGAGCCGGCGCTCAGGACGACGACGACTCGCTTC
Organism: Myxococcales bacterium; assembly: GCA_045802765.1. GTDB lineage: Bacteria > Myxococcota > Myxococcia > Myxococcales > 40CM-4-68-19 > VBKO01. Next base: position 2,567 of record JBJMQJ010000334.1, on the reverse strand, counting down.
CGGAGGAGTCGCTGCCCGCCTTCTTGCGCGACGCCGCGCGCCGCCCGCGCTTGCGCGGCTGCAGGGTGCCGGCCTTCTGCGCCTTGTATCGCGCCCGGTAGTAATGAGAGCGGCACAGTCCCTTGGCGAGGACCGGGCGCCCGCATCCGGCCACGCCGCACACCGCGCGCTGCCCCGCGCGCCGCCCGCGGCCGCGGCCTCCGGCGCCCAGCTGGCGCGCGATGTCGCCTACGTTGATCGTGCTCTGCAGCGACCGCTGCACGCTCTCGGCGATGATGGCGCCGAGCTGCGAGCCGATCTGCTCGCCGAGGTCCTGCACCCATACGCCCATTCCCTGGTTTCGACGACCGCGCCCGCGCGCCATCGGTCCTCCCGTTCCAAAAACGTTTTTGCAAGAAAGCCGATGCGGTCCAACCCGCCCGGTTTGACGTACAGTTAGCAAACGCAAAACGATTGTCAAGCGACGTTTCTGCCGAGGGCGAGGGCTGCGTGGCGGGCCGCTCGCGTCCCGGCGGGACTTTCGGGCGTACGTTCTTGTACGGTGGCCGAAATCCGAGGCGCGCAGCGCGCATCTTTTGCAAACGCCGCCTACACGCGCGCGCCGCGTTCCTCCAAGCGCCGCAGCAGCGAATCGAGCTCGCGCTCCTCCCGCGACACGTCGAATCCGACGGCGCGCGCCCCGTCGAGCAGCGCGATGCCCAGCATCACCGCCGCGACCGCCTCGCGCTCGCGCCCGTCCTCGCCCAGGAGCGCCGCGGCCCCTGCGGCGAGGTGACCGAAGTCACGGAAGCAGAACGTCGCGGGGAGGTCCGGGAGCGGTCCGGTGCTCGTCGTCACGGGCGCGAAGGCGAACCCCACGTCGGCCAGCGCCACCTGGCGGCCGTCGGCGAAGACCACCACCAGATAGGGCGCGGGCCTCAGCGGGCTCTGCCGGACCACCGCCTCGGCGACCTCGTCCCAGCGGACGCCCAGCGTCTTCCCGGTGCCCGCCTCGAGGATCCGTGCCCCGCGGCCGTCGTCGTCGGGCAAGAGGGCGAAGCGCCCGGGACTCTCGCGCATGAACGATTCGATCGACGCCCGGGCTTCGGCGGGGCTCACGCGGCCTGGTCCGCGGCGAGAGGCAGCCCGCCCGCCGCCGCGGCGCACTGGATGGCGATGCCGATCTTCCCCTTGTGCTGGTTCGCCGCCATCAGGGAGTGCGCCTTGGCCGTGTCGCCGAAGGGGAACACCTGGTCGAGGACCGGCCGGATCTTTCCCTCGTGGACGAGCTGGTTGGCCCGCTCGGCCTGGTAGGCGTTGCAGAAGTGCGAGCCGAGGATCTGCTTCTGCCGCATCCACAGGTGCCGCACGTCGAAGGAGAGATCGAAGCCGGTGGTCGCGCCGCAGATGACGATCTTCCCGAATCGCTTGGCCACGAAGACGCTGGTGGGGAACGTCTGCTGACCCACGTGCTCGAAGACGATGTCCACGTCCTTGCCGCCCGTCAGCTCGCGGATGCGCTTGCCGAACTTCTTGCAGTCCTCCGCGCGGGCGCGGGCGCTCTCCGGCGACTCGGGCGGCTTGTAGGCGAGATTGGGGAAGTCGTTGCGGTCGACCCACATCGGCGCGCCCAGCGACTGCACCAGCGGCGCCTTGTCCTTGCCGCCGATCACCGCGATGGGGTTCGCTCCCAGCATCTTGCAGATCTGGATGGCGAACACGCCCAGCCCGCCCGCCGCTCCCCAGACGAGCACGTGGTCGCCGGCGGTGACCTCGGCCTGGTGCACGAGCATCCGGTAGGCGGTGAAGTACGTGAGCCCATAGCTCGCCGCCTCGAGCCAGGAGAGCTGCCGGGGCTTCTTGAGAAGCTGCTGCGCCTGCACCTTGGTGAATTGCGCGAAGCTGCCCCAGCTCGTCTCGTATCCCCAGATCTTCTGCTCGCTGCAGGCCATCGGGTCGAGCCCGTTGCACTCGGGGCACTGGCCGCAGCTCTGGTTGCAGTGGATGACCACCTCGTCGCCGACCTTCCAGCGCTTCACCTGGTCGCCGACCTTCCAGACGATGCCCGAGGCGTCCGAGCCGGCGATGTGGAACGGCTCGCCGTGCATCCGGAAGACGCTCACCGGCTTGCCGCGCGCCGCCCAGACGCCGTTGAAGTTCACGCCCGCGGCCATGACGAGGACCAGCGCCTCGTTGGGGCCGACCGGCGGCAGGTCGACCTCCTCGATGCGCATGGCGGTGCCAGGATCGCCCTCGCGGTCGGGGCGGATGGTGCAGGCGAGCATCTTCTCGGGCAGCGCCCCTACGTCCTGGGGGACCTCACCGAGCGGCAGCGTCTTCATGGTTCTCCTCGTGCGCCTCGACGAGCTCCAGGAGCGTGCCGCCGAAGGCCTTGGGATGGAGGAAGGCGACCTTGTGCCCGCGCGCGCCGGGCCGCGACACCTTGTCGATGAGCGGCACGCCTTGCGCGTCGAGCCGGGCGAGCAGCGCGTCCAGGTCGCGGACGCGCAGCGCCAGGTGGTGGAGCGCGTCGCCGCGCTTCTGCAGGAACTTCTCCAAGCCATCGTTTCCCTCGGGCGCGACCAGCT
>JBJMQJ010000333.1:0-11094 GCA_045802765.1 Myxococcales bacterium | reverse complement strand
GTGGTAATGGGTGATGCGGTCCTCGCCGTAACGCCAGCAGAGAAGGACGGTGCGGCCGTGGAGGCGGGTTCGGAAGTCGACCAGCCCGTCTGCGGCCTTCACTTCGACGCCCAGCTCGGAGACGCCGCGCAGGACGCCGCGGAGCTCGTCGAGCACGCGCGAGGCGGCGCGCTGGAGGCGCTGTACCGAGGGGGGCGCGGTCTTGTCCACCTCGACGTCCGGCTCGGTCAGGGGGTGGCCCGCGTCGGCCAGCTGCGACTGGACGGCGGAAAGCTCGTCGCGCAGCTCGCGGGCACGATCGAACTGATCTTGCAGGGTTGCGATGAGCGCGTTTGCCTCCCGCAGCGAGAAGAAGCGCACCTGCGGCAGCCCGTCCACGGCGGCACCGTACACGACGGAGCGCCCAGATCAAGCCGCGCTGCCGAGGCGACGAAAGCGCACCCGGGGACCGGCCGGCCGCCCGCCGCCGTGGTAAGGAAAGCGGCGTGCTGCGCGACCTCACCGACCGCGAGCGCGAGGAGTACTTCCGCGGGGTGCAGCCCATCTGGGGAGGCGGGCTGAACCCGGACAGGTTCGTCGCATTCCAGCGGCGGCTGGCCGATTCGCGCGAGGCGGCGCAGCGGTACCGCCTGTTCGGCCTCTTCGACGGCGAGCGCCTTCTCTCCGCGATGAAGGCCTACGATCTCCGCGGCACCTACGCCGGCGAACCGCTCCGCGTCTTCGGCATCGGCGCCGTCTACACGCCGCCGCCGCTCCGCCGGCGCGGTCACGCGCGCCGGATGCTCGAGCTGGCGCTAGCAGAGCACCGTTCCCGCGGCTACGACGCGGCCATCCTCTTCAGCGACATCGGAGGCGCCTATTACGAGCGGCTCGGCTTCCGCACCTTGGAGAGCGAGGAGTGCACCGCCGAGCCCGACGACCTGCCTCGCGGTGGCACCGCGAACCCGGCCGGACCCGGCGAAGAGGACTTGCTCGTGCGCGTCTTCGCGCGGGCTCGCACGGTTGACGGCGAGCTCGCCTTGGCGCGCGACGGCTGGGTCCTCTCCTTCCAGCTCCGCCGGCTGCGCGAGCTGGCCAGGGCGCGCGGCATGGTCGAGCCCGAATGGGGCATCCACATCGAGCAGCGCGGCGCGCAGGCGGCCGCGATGCTGCGGCTGTCCCGGGAAGCGGTCGACGTGCTCGAAGCCGGCTGGACCGACGATGCGCTGCGCGAACCGCTGCTCGCCGCCTTGCGCGACTTCCTCGTCCGCAGCGGCCGCTCACGCTTGCGCCTCTGGCCCGCCCAACAGTTGCGCGGTCTGTTCCGCTCCCGCCCGCGCGCTACGGCGCTGGCCATGATCGCGCCGCTGCGCCCCGAGGTGAACCTGCCCGGCCCCGGCGCCCCGTCCGGATTCGCGCTGCTCGATCACATCTGAGGCGCTAGGCGGCGCGGGCCTGGTCGCGCCACCAGCGCTGGCCCGATTCCGGGAGCAGGTAGATCGGATCGTAGTACTCGTACCGCCGCGCCAGCGCTTCGGCGTCGTCCGCCTCGATACCGGTCCGGTAATTCTTGGTCCAGTAGGAGATGCCCTTCTCGCCGTCGTACTCCGCCACCTGGTGCACCCAGCGCTTCCCCACGAACGGCACGTCGCAGACGATGCGCGGAGTGGCGAACCCCGGCAGGTAGCCCATGATGTCGTGCTGCAGCTTCTGCGCCTCGGCCACGCTGGTGCGCCAGTGCTCCGAGCTGGGGATCATGTCGCACATGTAGAAGTAGTACGGCAGGATGTGCGCGTGGTCCTGGAGCATGAAGCAGAGCTCCAGCAGCGACTTCTGCGAGTCGTTCACGCCGCGCAGCAGCACCCCTTGGTTGCGCACGTCGCGGAAGCCCATCTCCAGGAGCTTCTTCGCCGCGCGGCCCAGGAGCGGCGTGACCTGGTTGGCATGGTTCACGTGCGTGTGCAGCGCCAGCGAGACGCCGCGCTCGAACGCCTTGCGCGCCAGGCGGTCGAGCGCCTGCAGCACCTTGTCCTGGAGGAAGTGCTGCGGGATGCCCATCAGGCCCTTGGAGGCGAGCCGGATGTCCCGGATGTTGGGCACGTCGAGCAGCGCCGAGACGAACTGCTCCAGCTGCTCGATGGGGAGGTTGGCGACGTCGCCGCCCGAGACCACGACGTCGCGCACCGACGGAGTGCTTCGCAAATATTCGAGCATTTGCGAATATCGATCTTTCGGCGCCAGCGCAAAGCGGAGCTTTTGCACTTGTGGCACCGAGTTGCCCACCAGATCCATGCGGGTGCAGTGGCCGCAATACTGCGGACACGTCGAAAGCATCTCCGCCAGGACCTTGGTGGGGTAGCGGTGGGTGAGCCCCTCCACCTTCCACATCTCGGCTTCGTGGAGCGAATCGCGCGAGGCGCGCGGATGGCTGGGCCAGTCGGTGCGCCGGTCGTCGAAGGCGGGCAGCATGTATCGCCGCAGCGGGTCCGCCCAGAGATCGCGCTCGTCCAGCGTGTTGATCATGTGGGGCGTGATCAAGAGCGACATGGTGGCGCGCTCGCGCTGGTCGCGATCGATGCTCGCCGCCAGGTCGTCCGGCAGCAGCGGCCCCAGGACCTCCTTCAGCTCGGCGAGGTTCTTGACCGTGTTCTTGCGCTGCCAGAGCGCGCTCTCCCAATCGGCAGAGCTGACGCCGCGGTAGCCCGGCAGGCGCGTCCAATCGGGCTCGACGTAGGCGCGCTGGAGCGGATACTGGAAGGGCTGCTCGGCGCTCTCCCGCCGCGGCGCTGCTTTGCTCTTCATGTCGGGCGTCCGGACCTCCAGCGAGGTTCCTACAGGCCGCGGGAGGCCGGGGTCAAGGCGGCGGCGCGGACGGCCGCAGGATAGACTCCGGCGCCGTGCTCCGCTTCCGGCTCGGCTCGTTTCCGGTCTCCGTCTACCCGTCCTTCCTCATCGCGGCGGCCCTGCTCGGGTACGTCTACATGGACGCCTGGCAGACGCTGCTCATCTGGATCGCGGTCGTCTTCGTGAGCGTGCTGGTGCACGAGCTGGGGCACGCGGTGGTCGGGCTCGCCTTCGGCGGCAGGCCGGAGATCCGGCTGGAGGGATTCGGCGGGGTCACCTTTCCCCGGCTGCCTCAAGCGCCCGCGCCATGGAAGCAGGTCGTGCTGTCGGTGGCTGGACCCGTCGCGGGCCTGGGCCTGGGCGTCGCCGCGTGGGCGCTGGGCCGTGTCCTGCCGCCCGACCCGGGCTCGCCGACGGCGACCGTCCTCCTGCTCTTCCGCGTCACCAGCATCGACTGGGCGATCCTGAACCTGCTGCCCGTGCTGCCGCTCGACGGCGGCCACGTGATGCAAGCCGTGATCGAAGGCGTGCGGCGCAAGCCGAGCGCAGCCGCGGCAAGCTGGGCGTCCGCGGCGGTCGCCGGCTGCATCGCGGTCGCGGCGTGGCGGGTGTTCGGGCAGCCGTACATCGCGATCTGGTTCGCGCTGTTCGCCTTCCAGAACGTGACCCGTGCCCGGCTCGTCGCCCAGGAGTCACGGCAGGCGCCGGCGCCGGCCGCGCCGCAGGTGCAGGACGCCGAGCGCGAAGACGTCGATCGCGAGCTGGCGCGCGCGCGCGCGGCGCTCGTTTCCTCGGACGTGGACACGGCGCTCGCGTCGGCCGCCTCGCTCGAGGACGGCGAGGGTCCCTACAGGCAGGCGGCCGGCTTGCGCATCCGCGCCGGCGTCGAGCTGGCGCGCGGCGACAATCAGGCGGCGGGTCTTCACGCCGGCCGCAGCTACACGCTCTGGCAGAGCCCGGACGCGGCGGTGGTGGCGGCGCGCGCCAACCTGCGCGCGGGCGAGCGCGAACGCGCTCTGAACTGGCTGAAGCGCGCCCTCGAAGCCGGCGCACCGGCCGGCGCCGTGCGGGACGATCCCGAGCTGGGTCCCTTGGCCCGATAATCGCCGCCGCGTTCCACACATCGCCGTGCGGTGCCTTACACGTGTATTTGCAAAAGTTTAGCAAAACTTTTGACCGCCTCCCGGAGCGCTTGCCAATGTGCCCTCACCACCATGTCTCCCGCGCGCCTCGCCCGGGTTGGAGGATCAGTGACTTTCCTTCGCGCTTCAGCTCGCGTCCTGACCGCCGCCGCGCTGGCCGGCCTGTGCGCCTGCGCCGGTTCCAGCAGCGCAAGCGGTCCGACCGCCTCGCTGACGCTCCTCCCGTCGTCCACTTCGGTGAGGAACGACGGCATTCCCGTGACGATCCTCGCCAGCGCCGTCACCGCCGCGGGGACACCGGGGTCGGGCAGCGTCGCCTTCGTGGCCGCCTTCGGCACGCTGGCGGCGACCACGGCCACGCTGGCGGCGGACGGCACCGCGAGCATCAGCTATTCCTGCAACGTCGCGGTCGATTCACGCTGCGTGGCGGGCACCGTCTTCATCAACGGGAGCTGGACCTCCGCCGGAAAGACCGTGCAGCTCACCGTGCAGAACGTCGCGGCGGGCGGCGGCGGCGGGACCCCGCCTCCCCCTGCGGGCGGCGGAGGAACGCCGCCCCCACCCACGGGGACACCGCCCGGCGCGCCCAGCAATCTCAGCGTCACCGCCTCTGCTCCGTCCGTCCTGGGCATCAAGGGGTCCGGCATCCAGGAGCGGGGCACGATCTCCTACCTCGTCACTGACTCGCTGGGCATTCCGGTCCCCGGCGTCACCGTGAACTTCGCCGTCCAAGCGCCGGTGCTCGGGATCACGCTGCTCAAGGCCACGGCGGTCACCGACCTCGGCGGCCTCGTCACGGAGTCCTACACCTCGGGGTCGGAAGTGGGCGTCTCCGGGATCACGGCCAGCATCTCGACCACGGCGGTGACCATCACGCAACCGATCGCCGTGCGCGGCGCCAAGCCTTCGGCGAGCGGCTTCTACTTCCGCTGCGCGAAGGCGAATCTGCCCGTCTACACGAGCGTTCCGGGCATGGAGTCGACGATCTGCACGGTCCGATTGTCGGATCGCTTCGGCAACCGCGTCGGCGTGGCAACGCCCGTCAGATTCGCCACCGAGGCAGGGACGATCTCGGCAAGCGCCACGACCAAGCCGTTCGACTTCGGCAATCCTACCGATCCGGACGAGGGCTCCGCGACGGTCACGTTCTCGACCGACATGGGCAACGGCAGCGCGCCGGCGGACGTCGACCCCCTCCCCGGAAACGCGGCGCAGTTCCCCTGGCCACAGCAGCTGGAGCCACGCGTTTTCCCGCCCGGTTCGTTGATTCGCAACCCGCGCGACCAATTCGTGACCATCATCGCGATGACGGAGGGAGAGGAGGCGTTCGTCGACGCCAACCACAACGGGGTGCTCGACAACAACGAAGTGTTCTACGACCTTGGCGATCCGTTCATCGACGCGAACGACGACGGCGCGTACGATCAGATCTACACGGGCGGTCCGTGGGAGATGAGGTTCTGCGGCATCAATGCGGACTGCTCGACGTACCATGGGCCAAACGGGCAGTGGGATGCGACGACCACCGTCTGGGTTCCGACCTGGGTCGTGTTCACGGACGTCGGCACTCCACACACGGCGCCGGCCGGCGGTGTCCCGCCTGCGCCGGACGACTACAAAGGGGTTTGCGTCACATCGACCATCCCGGCATATGCGGACGTCTACGTCTACGACGCGTTCCTGAACACGCCCGCGGAGAACACGAGCTACAAGGATCCGGTCATCGAGAGGACCGACGTGAAGGGGCAGCTGACCGCGAAGAAGCACGGCTTCTTCACGGAGCTGGACGGGTGGGGCGCGATGGGCCAGCTCGGGTTCGATTTCGATTACCGGCCGGTATCGACGACCGGTGGCCTGTGCGCGGCCCCCGCCTCGCCGACGGCCCCGACGGCTTGCGTGATGCGGCTCCTCTTCCGCGCATTCGATGATGGCTTCCGAGGCACCGTCGAGGTGGACAGCAACGGCGGAGCCACCTGCACTGCGACGCCCCCCAACTTCGAGACGTTGGTCGAAGCCGACGGCGCCCACCAGTCCTTCGCCACGGGCACGCAGACCGGCACGTTCACGCCGTAGAGCGGGCGAATCCGGCAGGAGTCCCGCCCGCCGCCGCGCGGGCGGGACGTTGCGCTTTTCTCCTCCTTGACCCGCGCGGTCCGGCGGACGATCGTGCGCGCCTTCATGCCGCCGCACAACTGCCGATCGCAGGCGTTCCCCGAGGCGACCGACGCGCAATGGCGCGACTGGCGCTGGCAGCTGCGCCACTCGGTGCGCACGCTCGAAGATCTCGAGAGATTCGTGCCGCTCACCGAGGACGAGCGGCGCGGTTGCCTGGAGACGAGCGGCATCTTCCGCCTGGGCATCTCGCCTTACTACCTGTCGCTGGTCGACCCTGCGCACCCCTTCTGCCCGGTGCGCATGCAGGCCATCCCGGTGCGGGCGGAGGCGACCACGCACCGGGGCGAGCTGCGCGACCCGCTCGGCGAAGACCTGCATCGGCCGGTCCGCGCGATCGTCCACAAGTACCCCGACCGCGTGCTGCTGCTCGCCTTGGACCATTGCAGCGTGTACTGCCGCCACTGCACCCGCCGGCGCATCACCAGCGGCGATGAGGGCGGCATCAGCCGCGAGGAGCTGCAGGAAGCGCTCGGGTACCTCCGCGCGCACCCCGAGGTCCGCGACGTGCTGGTGTCCGGGGGCGATCCGCTGCTCCTCTCCACGGAGAGACTCGTCGAGCTGCTCGAAGGCATCCGCGCCATCCCGCACGTCGAGATCGTCCGCATCGGCACCCGCATCCCCGTCTGCTTGCCGATGCGAGTCGACGACGAGCTGTCGCGATCGCTGCGCCGTTTCGCCCCGCTCTACGTGGTCACCCATTTCAACCACGCCAAGGAGATAACCGACGAGGCCCGCGAGGCCTGCGAGCGCCTCGTCGATCACGGCGTCCCGGTAGAGAACCAGGCGGTGCTGATGCGCCGGCTGAACTCCTCGGTCACGGCGATCCGCGACTTGATGCAGAAGTGCCTGACCATGCGGGTGCGGCCGTACTACCTCCACCAGATGGACGTCGCCGAGGGGCTCGAGCATCTGCGCACGCCGCTCGCCAAGGGGATCGAAATCCTGCAGGGCCTGCGTGGGTGGACGAGCGGCCTCGCCGTCCCTCACCTCGCGGTCGACCTGCCGGGCGGCGGCGGCAAGGTCACGCTGCAGCCCGACTACGTGCTCGAGCGCGCCGCAGCCGACACCGTCCTGCGCAACTACCGGGGCGAGAAGTACCGCTATCCCGAGCCCGCTGAGACGGACTGCTCCGTGCCTTACGACGAAGTGTTCTACGCCGGCGCGGCCGCCCCGCCGCCGCGGCTGCGCGTCGTGCAAAGGACCTCATGATCACGCGCATCCTCGAGGCGCTCTTCACCTGGATCTCCGGGGTCATCTCCGCGGTGGGCTACCCGGGCGTGGCGCTCCTGATGGCCATCGAGAGCTGCTGCATCCCGCTCCCCAGCGAGATGATCATGCCGTTCGCCGGGTGGCTGGTCGCGACCGGCCGCTTCACGCTGTGGGGAATCGCGCTGGCCGGCGCGATCGGGTGCGTGGTGGGGTCGGTTCCCGCGTACTACGCCGGCATGTATGGCGGGCGGGCGCTGGTACAACGCTACGGGAAGTACTTCCTCATGGACGCCCAGCATCTCGACTGGGCGGAGAAATTCTTCCTCCGGCGGGGAGAGATCACGGTCCTGGTCGCCCGCCTGTTGCCCGTGGTCCGGACGTTCATCGCCTTCCCGGCGGGCGTGGCGCGGATGCCGATGGGGAAGTTCGTCCTCTACACCTTCGTCGGCTCGTTCCCCTGGTGTTTGGGGCTCGGCTGGGTCGGGATGAAGGTCGGCGAGAAGCGCGACCTGCTCACGCCTTGGTTCCACCGCGCCGACGCGGTCATCGGTGTGCTCATCGTCGCGGCGATCGCGTACTTCGTCTGGAAGCAGACCTCGCGCCGGCAGACGACGCGGGCGCCCGGCGGACCGTAGCGGGACATCCTCCCGACCCGGATGGGTACGCGCTTTCCCATTCGCGTCCGGCGCATCTCGCGCCCCTCCGGCCGGCAGGCTGGCAAGCCTCGTGCAGAACCGGGGCGCACGGCGGCCGCGCTCCAGCGGCGCCGGCACGGGGCTGAAGGCCATGGCGAGCGGGTGGCGGGTGGCGGGTGTCGTGGCTGCGGCGCTGGGCGGCGTGGCCTGCGCGCATGGTCCCGGCGGGGCGGGATCGGATCGTCCGATGCTCGGCGTCGGCCATTACCAGGTGGAATCGATCCGGTCGCGCGCGACGCTCGACGGAGTGGAGCGCGTGATCGAGATTTCCGAGTCGGGCACGCGGCTCCTCGATGCTTCCGGCTCCGAGCACGTGCTCACCGAGCGCGGCGCCCTGACCCTCGGGGCGGGCGGTTCCTGCCGACTGGCGCTGGCGGTGTCGGTCGACGGCGAGGAGCCTGGCATCTCCGATCGGTCGTGCAGCTGGGAGCTGAGGGAGGACGTCTTCCTCCTCGGCGACGGCCGCGGCGAGGGAGCGCGCACCGCGTACAGAGTTCGCAAGATCGGCGACCGCCTCGTGCTCGACGGGATACGCGACCTGGGACCGGGCGGCGAGGACCTGGGCGACGCGAGCGGCGAGCGCATCGTGCTCCTGCGCGGGCCGATGCGCGGCTCGCAGCCGGCCGACCGCGTCACCGAGCAATCCCGCCACAGCGACGGCCCGACCTTGACGCAGGAACTCTAGCCGCGCCGCCGCACTCCAGCCGCGCCAACTGATTACACCACGGAGCACACGGAGCTCACGGACGGATTCGGGTCAAAAAACCCGATCTCCGTGTGCTCCGTGGTGCAATTGCTTTGGCTAGAATGTCACCACCATGGGTGACCGGCTGTTTCTCACGTCGCGACTGCTGACGGCTGAAGGGGTGGTGCACGGCTTCTCGGTGCGGACAGGCGGAGTGTCGCGGGGGGCCTATGCATCCCTGAATCTTGGGCGCGGAGTAGGGGACGAGGCCGCGGCAGTGGTCGAGAACCTGCGGCGGTTGGCCGAGGCGGCCGGGCTCGACGGGCCAGGCGCATTCGCTTCCGCGCATCAAGTCCACGGCGACCGCGTGGTGGGCGCGGCGCGCGGGGCGCCGCTGACCGAGATCTTTCCGCAGAGCGCGGGAGCCGACTTACCTCACGCGCCGGAGCAGGACGGATCGGTCCGGGCAGACGCGGTGATCGCCTTGGAGCCCGGCCTGGCGGCGGCGGTGCGCGTCGCCGATTGCGCGCCGATCCTGCTCTATGCGCCGGACCGCGGGCTCGCGGCTGCGGTCCACTCCGGTTGGCGCGGAGCGCGCGCCAGCATCGCCGCGCGCGGCGTGCGCGCGCTGCAGCACGTCTCCGGCGCAGATCCGTCGCGGATGCTCGCGGCGGTAGGCCCCTGCATCGGCCGCTGCTGCTACGAAGTAGGGAAGGACCTCGCCTCGCTGTTCCGATCGCTCTTCGGTCCCGAGGCGGCCGACGATCCCGACGCCACCGCGAAGCCGCACCTCGACCTGCGTTTCTGCGTCGAGTCCGCGCTGCGCGCCGCCGGTGTGCGAGAGGAGCGCATCGAGCACGCCGGCGGGTGCACATCCTGCGACGTTTTCGCTTGTTTCAGCCATCGCCGCGATCGCGGAACCACGGGAAGACACTTGGCTTTTGTCGCTTCCCGCGGCCCCTGAGATCGCCTCCGCGATTCTTTGACAGCCCTCTGCGCGGCAGCGATCATGCTGAGCAGATCCGCCTGCTTACTGGAGCAATCCCTTGCGGTTTTGGCAGCCGATCCTCGCCCTCGCGTCGTGCGCCGCGTGCGCCGGCGCGCAGGTGCGCGAGGACGTCCAGCTACTCGAGCTGAGGGGGCAGGTCACCGCGCAGGCGGCGCAGATCGCCGCTCAGCAGCGGCGCATCGAGGAGTTGGAAGTGAAGATCGCTGCCGTTGCCGCGCGCGCCGAGGTGAAGGCCAGCCTGGCGCCCGCGGCGGAGAAGGCCCCGCCCGCTCAGGTGTCGCCCGCGGCGCCGGCCCACGACCCGCGCCCCAAGCTGAAGACCGTGAAGCTCGGCGAAGGCCGCAGGCACCGCCGCGACTACAACCCCGTCGAGCGCGCGCCGCTGATCCCCAGCTCCATCTCGATCAAGGAGCCCGATCAGGAAGCGCTCGAGCGCCTCGAGGCCGCCGCCGTCGATCCGGGCATCCGCGCCGAGCTCGATGCCGACCACGCCTTCGCGCAGGCCGTGGGGAAGCTGAACCGCGGCGAGCTGCAGAGCGCCGAGTCCGAGCTGCTCGCCTTCGCCGGGGAGCACCCTCGCCACACCGCCGCCGACAACGCCATCTACCTCGCGGGGCTCATCCGCGAGCACAACGGCGACTGCTCCGGGGCAGTGGCGCTCTTCGACCGCGTCCCGCTGACGTACCCCGCCGGCGACGCGGTACTGCCGGCGCTGGTGGAGAAGGGTCGCTGCTTGACCAGGATGCGGCGCAAGGACGAGGCGCGCGAGCTGTTCGCGAAGATCGTGCGCGAGCACCCGGAGGGCGTCGAAGGCGGCGCTGCCCGGCAGCTGCTGATGAATCTCGACATCGAGTCGGGGAGGCACTGATGCGGACGAAGACCATCGCTCGCTTGCGCAGGGCGGCGCTCGCCACCGCCGCGGCGGCCGTGCTCGTCGCGCCGGCCCGCGCCGAGGAGCTGGAAGGCCCGAGCCGCCTGGCCGCCCCGAGCCGGGTGGAGGGCCCGAGCCGCGTCGAAGCGCCACCGCAAGCGGAAGGCCCGACCAAGGCGCAGGGCCCGAGCACGTTGGAAGGCCCGAGCAGGACGGAAGCTCCGCCCGCCTCCGAAGCGCCCACGAAGGTTGCCGCTCCGACCAGGCGGAAGCGCGTGCGCAAGCTGGAAGCTCCGGCACCCGCGGAGACGCCGCCGGTGGAGGGGCCCTCCCGCGCGAACGAGCCGGTCCAGCCGCAGGAGCCCGTCGCCCGCGGCGAGACGCAGCCGCAGCGCGTGGTGCAGCCCGAGCGCGTGGCGCAGCCCGAAGGTCCCGAGGGCCGGCTCGTCATGCCCAGATCCGCCGAGGAGAAGGGCATGCAGATC
>JBJMQJ010000332.1:0-7777 GCA_045802765.1 Myxococcales bacterium | reverse complement strand
GCTTGTCGGTCAAGCGCGCGCTCGACGTGCTCGCGTCGGGGCTCGCCCTTCTCGTCCTCTTGCCTCTGTTCCTCGTCATCGCGGCCGCGATCAAGCTGACCGACGGCGGCCCGGTCTTCTTCGCCCAGCTGCGCGTCGGCCGCCGCGCCGAGATGTTTCGCATGCTGAAGTTCCGCTCGATGGTCGTCCATGCGGAGCGGCTTCGACCGAGGTTGGAGATCCGCAACGAATCGAATGGCCCCGTCTTCAAGATGAAGCTCGACCCCCGCGTCACACCCATCGGAAGGTTCATCCGCAAGTACTCGCTCGACGAGCTGCCGCAGCTCCTCAACGTGCTCGTTGGAGACATGAGCATCGTCGGTCCGCGGCCGTCGCTTCCGCGCGAAGTGGCGCGCTACGAGGCGTGGCAGTACCGCCGCTTCGCCGTGCGGCCCGGCCTTACCTGCTTCTGGCAAGTCTGCCCCCGCCGCTACCAGATCTCCTTCGACGAATGGATGCGGCTCGATCTGAAGTACGTCGACCAGTGGAGCCTGCGCCTCGACCTGGACCTCATCGTCCGCACTTTCGGGGTCGTGCTGGGCGGAACGGGAGAGTAGCCGTTCCACGGACCTTCAAGCGTGCTCCAGCACGCTGAAGAGGCGCGCGCGATCGAGTGGATGGATCGCCGTCAACGTGAGGCCCACGTCGAATCGGGCCGGACCGCCCTCCGGAAGCGGCTCGACCCAGGCGACCTGCGTCCTGCAGAGCACGCTCGAGCCGTCGGGCAGGAAGATCTCGAGCCTGCATCGGGCGCCCGGCTTCGGCTGCTCGTCGGCGTAGACGCGCAGCCCGCTTCCGCCGCCGTCCATCCCGGTGCGGCGCCGCAAAAACGAAAACCAAGCTTTGGTGAAATGGAAATACGCTGGGGCTAGGAGCCGGGGATAAACCTTCCGGTCCACGCGCTCTTCTTTGATCATGGCGGGCCGTGCAGAACCGAGCTTATTCACTTGGAGTGTCATGACGCCGACGTCCAGTCAATCGACGCAGGCGCGCGACGCAAGCTACCGTGCGCTCGAGCGGTCGGTATCGGTCCACCTCGTCTCGGGAGGCGACCTCCAGGTCCGCAGCAGGACCGCGAGGAACTTCGGATCGTCGCGGAGATACCGCGCCGCGAGGCGCCGCGGCTCCTGCGCCAGGCGGTAGAGCCACTCCAGGCCCGCGCCCTGCATCCAGCGCGGCGCGCGAGGGACGGCGCCGGCGAGGAAGTCCAGCGCGGCGCCGACGCCGATGGAGACCGCGGGCGCCAACCGGGCGCGACGCGCCGCGATCCACAGCTCCTGCTTCGGTGCACCCAGAGCGACGAGCAACAACTGCGGCCGCGCCCGTGCAATCCGCGCGAGCAGCGCCTCGTCCGCGGCGCCGTGGGCGAGGTCGATGGCGCCGGCCTCCACGCCTGCGATGTGGACGCCGTGAGCGGCGGCGCACCGCTGGGCGACCGTTTTCGCCGACCCGGGCATGCCGCCGACGAGGAACACCCGCCATCCCCGACTTCCGGCGCGCTGGAGCAGCGGCTCCACCAGATCGGCGCCGGAGACCTTCTCCGGAAGCGCCGCGCCCAGCAGACGGGACGCCCACAAGATGGGTTGGCCGTCCGCCAGGCTGAGATCGGCCGCGGCGTACGCGTCGCGGAACGCCGCGTTGGTCTCGGCCTGGACGACGTGATCGACGTTCGGGGTGAAGACCATGCCGCCGGCGCCTGCCTCGATCAGCCGCTCGATCGCGTCGAGCGCTCCGGCGAAGGTGAGCGAATCGACCCAGATGGTTCCGACACGGACCCGCTTCATGCGGCGTTGCCCGCCTGCGCGGCCGCGGCCCGCGGCGGGCGTTTGCGGCGAAAGATGTCGCGGAGGAGATCGAGGATTTCCGGATCCAGGCCGCCGAGCGCCCGGAGCGCGCAGGCATAGGTCGCAACCGAGAGAGGGACCGCCACGAACGGCCATGCGCGCAGGCCGAATCCGACCGCGGCCATGGCCACGGCGGCGCCGAGCGACCGGCCCACGGTCGCCGCGAGAGACCGGTCGAGGATCCCTCTGGGGAGGAGGAACAGGCCGGCCGAAACCATCGCCACTTCGGCGACGACCACCGAGGCGCACACGCCCAGGCCGCCATTCCCGGCCAGCCGTTCCAGCCGTGGAATCAGGATCGGGTCGAGGACCAGGCTCGCCAACACGCAGAAGCTCTGCGCGACGGCATAGCGAAGCTGCCGCTTCGCGGCCGCGATCGCGATTCCCAGCACGATGCTCGCGTAGACGAGCACCACGTACACGGCGAGGACGCGGAGGTTCCCCGCGGCCGGCCCGAATCGCTCCGCCCCGTAGAGGATGTTGACCGGGATGGCGGCGAACAGCACCGTGCCCGTGGCGGCGAAGATGCCGACCAGCGCGACGGCGCGCAGCGCGAGACGCACCAGCGCCGCGTAGGAAGCGCGCTCTTCGGCCCACAGCCGCGAGATGGTCGGGTAGATGGCGAACGAGAGCGTGGTGGCGGGAAAGAGGAGCACGCCGACGATGCGGCTGGCGGCGCTGTACCACCCCATCGCTTCCGGCCGGGCGAGCTTGGAGAGGAAGCTCGCGTCCACATACGGTTGCAAGCGGACGACCAGGTCGAGGACGAGGAACCCGAGGCCGCCCTGCAAGAGGCCCACGACCACGCGGGGCGAAAAGCGAGGCCGGCCGATCCCCAGCCGCAAGAGCAACGCGATCTGCACGATGGTAGTCACCGCCGCGGCCGCGAGCTGCGCGACGAGCGCGGCGCGCAGCCTGCCGCCGAGGAGCAGCGTGGGGACGAGCACGCTCGCCTCGAGCACGTTGCCGAAGACGGTGGTGCGCGCATGCCAGGACAGCTTCTCGAAGCCGCGGAACATCGCGCTGCACAGGGTGCCGATGCTGCCGATGGCCATGCGCCCCGCGCACAGCAGGAGGACGGTTTGCACGCGGCCGTCGTAGCCGAGCAGCGCAGCCGCGGTGGGAATGAGGAGGAGCACGACCGTGGAGAAGGCCAGGCGTTGCACGGCGGCGGCCGCGAACAGCCTTCCGGCCTCGCTCCGGTTCCGCGCCACTTCGCCGGCGAGGAACTGGCTACCCCACTCGACGAAGAGGAACGCCACCAGCAGAGTGGTGTTGGCGAAATAGATGACGCCGAAATCAGCCGCGCCCAGGGAACGCGCCAGGACCGCGTTGACGACCATCGACACCGGCGTGGTGATGAACTGCGAGAACACCAGCGCCAGCATGTTGCGCGCCACCAAGGCGCTGGGTCGCGCCGGAGCGGCCCCCGCCGCCGGAGCGGGTACCGCCCCGGCGCGGGACCCGGGGATCGCGTCAGGAACCGTCATCGCGGGTTCCAGCGCTTCGCCTGGCGCGCGTTCAGCTCCGCCGTCGCCTCGGCCTTTCCCTTGCGAAGGCAAGCCCACTGGTAGCCGCGCAGGAAGCGGCGGAACTCGGCGTCGCCGTAGCGCGGGTTCCGCCGGATGAAGCTGCTCAAATAGCCCTGCAGCATGGCGAGGCCGCCCACGATCAGGGGCGGGCGAGTCATGCGGTACAGGGCGCTGATCAGCATGTACGCGGGCGTGGTGCCCATGAAGTACTGACCGAAGCCGTGCCGCACCCGCCCGGTCCACCAGTTCTTGTGGCTGGTGCCCATCGGGCGCAGGTGGACGAAGCGCAGCTCGGGGTCGTCCCAGGAGACGGCGATCCATCCCAGCTGGCGGCAGCGGTGGCCGTCGATCCCGTCCCACATCAGCTCGCGCACGAAACCGCCGATCTGGCGGAAGCAAGAGGTGCGGTAGAACTTCGTCATTCCGACCGAGTTCTCGTCTCCCGTCTTCTCCGAGACGAGGTTTCCCAGGTCGGTCAACGGGAAGCGGATCTCCGTGTCGGGCTTTCCGGGCCTGAGGAAATACGGCTTCCCCGAGCAGGTCCCGATCCGCGGCTCCGCCTCCATCCGGTCCATCAGCCCGGCGAAATAGCCGGGCGGGAGGTCGAGGTCGAGATCCAGCTTGCACAGGTACTCGAACGCCGAGGGATCGATCGTGTCGTACCCGGTGTAGAAGGCGTCGATCACTCCTCCACCCAGCTTGCGGTCGCCGCGATCCGGGCGGCGCAGGACGCGGATCCAGGGGAATCGAGCGGCGTACTCGACGAGGATCCGCGGCGTCGCATCCTTGGAGCCGTCGTCGACGATGAGCCACAGCGCGGGGAGCTCCGTCTGGCGCGCCACCGACTCGAGAGTGCGGCGCGCGTACTTCTCCTCGTCGCGGCAGGGCGTGATCAGGCAGTACTTGCGCGCGCTCATCGCCGGACCCCGCGGCGCGCGCACCAGCGCACCAGGACGTAGATCGCCCAGACGCGCGACCAGTACAGACCGGGAGCGCCGTCCAGGAACGATTGCCAGAGCTTCTGCACGGCTGCGGGACTGAGGCCAGCAGCGGCGACGGCGGCGGGATCGCGAAGGGTCTGATCGATCGTCTTGCTGAGCCCGCGCCGGATCCAGCGTTCGAACGGAAGGACGAATCCGCTCTTCGGCCGATCGAACAGCGCCGCGTCGAGCCCGCGCAGGCCAATCCGGCGCAGCGCGGTCTTGCGAAGGAGCGGGTGGTAGCGCGGGCGGTCGGGCACCGCCGAGACGGCTTCGAGCAGCACCCGGTCGACGAGGGGCAGCCGCTGCTCGATCGAGGCCGCCATGCTGGCGGCGTCGCCATCTCGCAGGAGGCGCTCGCCCAGGAAGAGGCGCTGCTCGAGCACGCTGATGGCGGACAGCGGGGTGCGATCGCGGGTCTCGCGCTCGAGCCGGGCGCGGAGCGCGGCGGGGAGGCCGTCCACGAGAGCGCCGTCCTGGGGGAGCAGCGCCGACTGGAAGTCGGGCAGGAAGAGCGCGTACGCGAGCTGGTAGAGAGAGATCAGGTCGCCCCCGCGCCGGATCATCTCGGGGAGCTTGGCCCACCGGGTCTGCGGCGGGATCGCTCCGTTTTCGCGCCGCAGCCCCGAGACCGCCAGCCGGGCACCCGCTTCCAGCGCCGCTCTCGGCATCCAGCGCAGCCGGCGCGACCAGCGGTGGAGCGAAGGGAGATCGCGGAACGAGGTGTAGCCTCCGAACAGCTCGTCTCCACCCGTGCCCACCAGCGCGACGGTGAACCCGGCCTGCCGGACGGCTTGCGACATGTAGTAGGAGTTGAGGCCGTCGAAGGTGGGCTGGTCCAGGCTGTCGAGCGCTTCGTCGAGCTTCGACACCACCTGCTGCTCGGTGAGAACGACCTCGCGGTGCTGGGTGCCGATGGCGGAGGCGACGCGCCGCGCGATGGGAGCTTCGTTGTACTGCGCCTCCTCGAACGCGAGGGTGAAGGTGTGGACCGGTCCGCGGTTCGCCTTCTGCGCCAGGTTCGCCACCGCCGACGAGTCGACCCCGCCGGAGAGGAAGACGCCCAGCGGCACGTCGCTGATCAAGTGGACCCGCAGGCACTCCTCGAGAACGTCCGAGAGGCGCTCGCCGTCGCGGCCGTCCGCGGCAGGCGGCGGCACCGTCCAGAACTCGCGCGACGCCTTCTCCGTCCCCGCCGAGTCGTACACGCGCAGCTGCCCGGGCCAGAGCGACTCGATGCCTTCCACCGCCGTGCCAGGGCCGACCACGAAACCGTTCCACACCACCGAAGCCACTGCGTCGGGGCGGAGCCGGGGCTTTCCCAGAAGGCCCGAGGCGAGCAGCGCACGCACTTCGGAGGCGAAGGCGAGGGACCATTCCCCGGAGGGGTCGGCGCAGCGAGCGACATAGAGCGGCTTGATCCCGAGCGGGTCGCGGGCGAGCAGGAGCTGACGCTGGCTCGGATCCCAGGAAGCGAAGGCGAACATGCCGCGCAGCGAGGCGGTCGCGTCGGGCCCTTGCGTTCCGAGGGCGCGCAGCAGCACGGCGGTGTCGCCGGAGGACTGGAAGCTCTGCCCGGCGGCCGCCAGACGCTCGCGCAGCGCCTGGAAATTGTAGATCTCTCCGTTGAAGACGATGACGTGGCCGGTGACCGGGTCCACCATCGGCTGCGCGCCCGCCGGCGAGAGATCGAGGATGGCCAGGCGGCGATGCGCGAGCAGGGCGCCGAAGCCGCGCCCGTCGGGCGGAGACTCCCACGCGCCGTGACCGTCCGGGCCACGATGGATCATCGCCTCGCTCATCCGCTGGAGCGCGGCGCGATTCCGGTCGCCGATACGCCCGATGATCCCCGCGATTCCACACATCGACGTGCGAAAAATCATACCGGACCGCGCTCCCCGGTAGTCGAGCAGCGGGAGAGGTAGTCCTTGGCCGCACATTCGCTTCGACCCGTCGTTGCGGCAGCTTTGGCGGCGCTCGCGGCTGCGCGCACATCCTGGGCTTTTGTGCGGATGACATCCGCGCCGCCGCTTGCTAACCAACCCATCGGAAGTATTATGTTTTTCCGCACCCACGGGAATTTTCCGCACCCGTGATCCTGGCCAGGCGGACGGATGGGAGGCGCTCGATGGAGGGACGCTCGAGCACGTCGTTGGGTCTCGTCCTGGTCGCCGCGGCGCTCGGCGCCGCATGCGTCCAGGGGGTGATGCCTGGCGCAGGCGCCCCGGCTCCCGGCGGCCCCCCGACGTCCGGCCCCCCGACGTCCGGCGGTACCGACGTCATCGCGCCGGAGCGGATGACGACGTGGAACCCGGGTCTGAATGCGGTCGGCGGCATTCCCAACCGCACGACCATCTACAAGACGCTCTCGCCGGGCGGCGGCGACGACACGGCGGCCATCCAGGCCGCGCTTGTGGCCTGCCCTGCCGGCCAGGTGGTGAAGCTCAACGCCGGCACGTTCAACATCAACGGCAACGGACTGTCCTTCAGGACCTCCGACTGCACGCTGCGCGGCTCGGGGACGGGCACGCCGGGGTCCGGCGCGGGCGGCACCCGGCTCGTCAAGGCCGACCGCGACACGAATCCGGCCTTCGCCATCCTCTACGTCGGCTTCGATCCCACCCAGTTCTCTTCCTCGACCAACCTGGCGTCGGACGCCGTGAAGGGAACCAACTCGCTCACGTTGGTGAACAATCCCGGGATCCAGGTCGGCGAGATCGTGCTCGTCGATCACGACACCGACAACGACCCGCAGGTGGTGTGGGGACCGAACCACGACCCGCCGGGCGGTGGCTCGCGCCGCTGGTTCGTCCGTCAGGATCGCTCGCTCAACCAGATGATGGAAGTGACGGCGGTCAACGGGAACACGATCACCTTCGCGACCCCGTTTCACATCGCCTTCAAGACGGCGTTCGCGGCGCAGCTCTCGCGCTATTCGCAGCCGGTGCTCCACCGGACCGGAGTGGAAGACATCTACTTCTACGGCGGAATGGGCGGCGACGGGCACGGCAACGTCTCGATGAGCCTCTGCGCCTATTGCTGGATCAAGAACATCGAGGCCCACTGGTCGGTCGGCACTTCGGTCGGGCTGTACGGCACGTACCGCAGCGAGCTGCGGGACTCGTACATCCACGAGACGCCGGACCCGAACCCGGGCGGCGCGGGCTACCTGATCGGCCTCAACTACGGGGCGTCCGACAACCTCGTCGAAAACAACATCTCCTGGTACGGCAACAAGGTGATCGTCATGCGGGGCACGGGCGGCGGGAACGTGATCGCCTACAACTACATGGACGACGCCTTCGGATCGACCTATCCCAACCTGCCGGAAGCGGGATTGAATGCGGGTCACTACACGACTCCGCACATGGAGTTGCTCGAG
>JBJMQJ010000331.1:0-8605 GCA_045802765.1 Myxococcales bacterium | reverse complement strand
TCCGACCTGAGCAGCGACCCCACGCTGCGCTGTCCCAGCTGTGGCGCGCACGCGCCGGGCGAGCAGGTCGAGGCACTGGTCGGCGCGCTCGAAGATCTCTTTGCCGTCATCACGCCGCTGCGGCGCAAATTCACCATGGCGGTCGAGATCAACAGCGAGGAGCTGCCGCCGCCATACGACGAGGCGCCCGCCGTGGCGCGCAAAGCAGCGCTCCTCGACGAGGAAGAGAGCGAGGACGAGGACGAAGCCGAGGACGAGGAGTCGGCGGAGCGGGACCTCGATTTCTAGCGTCCGGCCGGAGTACCGGAGGCTCCCTGACTCGATCGACGGAAAGCGCGCCTTGAACCGCACGCCGGGGCGCAACCGCTTGCCTCGGGACGCACGTGTGAAACGCGAGCGTGACTGCAACCTTGCGGCCCTCGACCTCTACCTCTAGGCTCCCCCATCCATGCGCAAGGCGAAGATCATCTGCACGATGGGGCCGGCCTCCCGCGACGAGCCCACGCTGGGAAAGCTCGTCGCGGCCGGCATGGACTGCGCGCGGCTGAACTTCAGCCACGGCACCCACGAAGACCACGCCCGCGCCATCGTCAACGTGCGCCGCGCATCCGAGATCGCCGGCCGGCCGATCGCCATCCTGCTCGACCTGCAGGGGCCAAAGATCCGTGTCGGGAAGATCAAGGGCGGCAAGGTCAAGCTCGAGGAGGGTACCGAGGTCGCCATCGTGACCGACGACGTGCTGGGGACCGCGGAGCGATTCTCCTGCTCGTATGCTGGCCTGCCCGAGGACGTCACGCCGGGAGACCCGATCCTGGTGAACGACGGCGCCATCCGGCTGGAAGTGATCAAGGCCGGAAAGAAGGAGGTGCGATGCCGGGTGGTGGTGGGCGGCACGCTCTCCGACAACAAAGGCATCAACCTGCCGGGGACGCCGGTCAGCATCCCTGCGCTGACGGACAAGGACCTCGTCGACCTGCAGTTCGGCCTTTCGCAAGGCGTCGACTACGTGGCGATGAGCTTCGTCCGCTCCGCCGACGACATCCGACTCATCAAGCGCTATGCGCCCACCATGCCGATCATCGCCAAGCTGGAGAAGCCGCAGGCGGTGGACCGCATCGACGAGATCTCCCAGATCGCCGACGGCGTGATGATTGCGCGCGGCGACCTGGGCGTGGAGATGCCGCTCGAGCGGGTGCCGCTCATCCAGAAGACGGGGATCGAGCGCACCAACTATCACGGCAAGATCGCCATCGTCGCCACCCAGATGCTGGAGAGCATGATCGTCTCGCCGCAGCCGACGCGCGCCGAGGTCAGCGACGTCGCGAACGCGATCCTCGACGGCGCCGATTCGGTGATGCTCAGCGCGGAGACCGCCACCGGGGCGAATCCGGTCGAGGCGGTGCGCACCATGGCGGCGATCATCGAGGAGGTGGAGCGCAGCGCGCGCTACCAGGCCCTCCCCGAGGCGATCCTCGACCGCGGCGAGAGCACCTTCGCCACCGCCGTCGCCAAGGCTTGCGCCGCCGCCGCCGGGCAACTGGGCATCGGCACGGTCTGCGTGTACACGCGCACGGGCGAGACGGCGCGCCAGATCGGCGAGTACCGGCCCACGGCGCGCATCCTCGCCTTCACCGCCTCGCAGCAGGCCTATCAGCGCATGGCGCTGTACTGGGGCGTGACCGCGCGCCGGGTGCCCAAGCCGTTCGAGTCGACGGACGAGATGATCGCGAACATCGCGCAGACGCTGGTCGGCTCGGGAGACGCGATGCGCGGCGAGGCGGTGGTCATTGCCAGCGCGGTGCCGCCCAACCGCCCGACGTTCGGCGCCTCGATGATGCAGATACATCGGTTGTAACCGGTTGATTGAGTCGACCGCTCTGCTACCGACAGCACCGTGTTCGATCCGGCGCCTTCGGCGCCTCCACAAGGGGGGAGCTCGCTCTGCATCGCGTGTAACCGGTCGGCAGCGTCGACCGCTCTGCCATTGACAGCACCCTCTTCGATCCGGCGCCTTCGGCGCCTCCACAAGGGGGGAGCTCGCTCCCCCCTTGACCCCCCAAAAGATCGCGGTCGTTTCGGCTGGCGCCGGGTTACTTCTGGTGCGCGACGACCTGATCGCGGATCTTCTGGTAGGTCGCCTTGGGAATGATCTTCTTCTCCCACAGCTCGTCCTTCGCCTTGTAGGGACGGCCCGCGACGATCTTCTTCGCGTAAGCGTCGCCGATCCCGGGCAGGTCCTTGAGCTGGTCCTCGCTGGCCGTGTTGATGTCGAGCTTCTCCGCCTTCTTCTTGCTGGCGGCGGGGGCCGTCTTCGCCCAGCAGACCGTGGGAACGGCGAAGAGCAGCGCGACGGCGACGGCGACGGCCCTGAGCAGGTTTCGCATGTGCACCTCCGGTCCGCGATCTACACCAGCGCTTGCAGGCCCCGGGACATCCGGTCGACGCCTCCGCGGATCTGATCGTCGGAGGTGGCGAAGGACAGCCGCAGGTAGCCCGGCTGGCCGAACGCCGAGCCCGGCACCACGGCGACGCCGTGCTCCTCCAGCAAGACCTGGGAGAGCTTCACGTCGTCGGGCACGCGCCCGAGGTACTCCGAGACGTCGCAGAAGACGTAGTACGCGCCTTCCGGCCGCGCGCAACGCACCCGCGGGATCGCGCGCACCAATTCGACCATCAGATCCCGGCGGCGCTCGAACTGGGCGCGCATGGCCTCGAGACCGTCCTGCGGGCCGCGCAGCGCCGCGACCGCCGCGTACTGCGTCAGCGAGCTGGCGTTCGAGGTGCTCGAGTCCTGCACCTTGTTCATCGCCGAGATGATCTCCTGCGGGCCGCACGCCCAGCCCAACCGCAGCCCGGTCATCGCGTACGCCTTCGAGCACCCGTTGATCAGCACCGTCCGGTCCCGAAGCTGCGGCGCGACCTGCAGGATGTTGCAGGCGCGCACGCCTCCATAGACGAGGCGGTGATAGATGTCGTCGGAGAGGATGGTGATCCGCGGGTGCTTCTCCAGCACCCGCGCAATGCCCTGCATCGCCTCCTTCGACCACACCGCGCCGGTCGGGTTGCTCGGGCTTCCCAGCATCACGACCTTGGTGCGAGGCGTGATTGCCCGCGCCAGCGTATCCGGATTCGGATGCCAGGCGTCTTCGGCGCGGGTGACCATGTCGACCGGCGTCGCGCCGGCGAGGCGGACGATGTCGGGATAGCTCACCCAGTACGGATTGGGGATGACGGCTTCGTCCCCTTCGTCGAGGAGGGCCTGGCAGGCGTTGTAGAGCGCCTGCTTGGCGCCGGCGGTGCAGATGATCTGCCCGATGGGATAGCGCTGCCCGACCTCCGCATGCATCCAGTCGCTGATCGCCTCGCGCAGCTCGGCGATGCCCGAGGAGGTCGTGTACTTGGTGTATCCCTTGCGCAGCGCATCCTCGACGGCCCGCGCGACGTGCGGGAACACGGGGAAGTCGGGCTCGCCCACGCTGAGCGAGACGATGTCGCGGCCCTCCCGCTTGAGCTGGATGGCGCGCGCCGTGACGGCGAGCGAGGCGGATGGTTTCGCCGCGAGGACCCGGCGGGAGAAGTCGGTCACTTCTGCGCTCCTTGCGGCGGTCCGAACTTCCGGCGCAGCGCCTCGAGCACGTTCGGGGGCACCAGCCCTGCCACGTCTCCTCCTAGCCGAGCCACGTCGCGCACGAAGCGGCTCGAGATGTAGAAGTAGTCCTCGCCCGTCATCATGAACAGCGTCTCGATCCCTCGGTCGAGCTTGCGGTTCATGTTCGCCATCTGGAATTCGTACTCGAAGTCGCTGACGGCGCGAAGCCCTCGCAGGATGGTGTTCACGCCTTCCTGCTGGGCGAACTTGACGAGCAGGCCGCTGAAGGTCTTCACCTGCACGCGCTTGTCGCCGCCCAGGGCGCCCTTGAGCAGCTCGACGCGCTCGTCGACGGTGAACACCGCGTCCTTGGCCGGGTTCTTCAGGACGGCGACGGTGAGCCCGTCGAACAGCTTGAGGCCCCGCTGGATGATGCTCAGGTGTCCGTGCGTCGGCGGATCGAAGGACCCGGGATACAGGGCGATGCGCACCGCCGCATCCTCGTTTGCGGAGACGGTCGCCGTCAACGGCGGCGAGCGATGAGCAGGACCGTGTCCCCGTACCGCCTCTCGTCCGCGAGCTCCAGCTCCTCCGGCAGGACGGGGCGGCCCTCGCGGCGATCGCGTTCCAGCACCAGCCTCGCCTGCGCAGCGAGAAGCCGCAGCCGCGCCAGCGCATCAACGGTGTCCTGGCCGGCATGGAGAGCGTAGGGGGGGTCGGAGAAGATCAGGTCGAACGGTCCCTCGAGGCGCGGGAGCACCCGCGCCACGTCGTCGCCGAAGAGCGTGCAGCGGTCGGCGCAGCCGAGCTCTCTGGCATTGCGCTCGATCACCTCCATCGCCTTGGCGTCGCGCTCGACCAGGGTCGCGTGGGCCGCGCCCCTCGAGAGCGCCTCCAGGGACAGCGCGCCCGTCCCCGCGTAGAGGTCCAACACGCGCAGACCGTCGCAGCGCTGCCCGAGCACGTCGAACAGGCTCTGCCTGACGCGGTCGGCAGTGGGGCGCGTGGACCTGCCGGGAACTGCCCGGAGAGTGCGTCCGCGCCAGTCGCCGCCGACGACCCTCATTCCTTCTGCGCCAGCGCGGCGACCCGCTGCACCAGGGCCTGGGCCGTCTTCGCCGCGCCCGCTCGCGCGTAGAGCTCCATCGCCTCGAAACAGCAGAGCGCCTCGAGCTTCTCCTGGTCGGCGGCCGGCAGCTCCCGCAGGAGCCGCTGGTGGCGCGCAGCGGCCTGCTCCAGCGTCGCAGAACGCTCGTCCGCCCAACGCTGCAGATCCTCGACCAGCCCGCGCGGAGCGGTCCGCTCGAGGGCGCGCAAGAACGGTCCTGCCGCCACCAGCTGCCGCGCGCCGCGCCGGGCGAGCTCTTCGGTGGCCACTTCGGTCGTCGTGCTGATCGCGACCGGGGCTAGCTCCGCCGCGGCCGCAGGGTCGGGGTCGGCGAGCCGCAGCGCGCTCGGTGGGGCGCCGCGCGACTTGAGCTGGCGCACCAGCTCCGCGGCGACCTCCGCGGAGCCGCCCAGCGGCACGATCTCCAGGCCCAGCTCGAGCTGGCAAACGTGGGAGGCGACCAGGGCCGCGTCGCGCGCCGCCGGAGTGCTCTCCGCGGTGGTCGCCATGGCCACTCCGGTGAAGCCCACCTCGATCTCGCGCCCGATCCGCTCGGCTTCCGGCACCGCGCTTCCGGCCCGCGGCGGTTCCTTGAGCAGCGCGAGAGGACCCTGGAAATGCAGCTCGTCCGCCGCCTTCAGCGCCGATTGCACGAACGCGGCGTCGTCGCGCGCTTCCTCCGGGCCGACCTCGTCCGCGGCGCCGCTCGGACGCGACAGGAGCAGCGGCGCGCCCGCGTCTCGCGCCGCGCGGGCGAATCCGGCGCTGGCCGCCGGAGCCGGGGCCACGAGGGCGACGAGAATGATTCCGGCGTCGCCGGCGGCGGCCAGCAGATCGCGGGCGCTGAGCAGGAGCAGCGGCCGGCCAGAGAGTCGCGAGACGGCGGTGGCGGGCCTGCGCGCCCAGGCGCCCTCCATCAGTGCACCACGTCGTCGTGCTGGTAGCTCTCGCTCTCGAACTGGATGGTGGTGTGCTCGATGCGGAACTTGTCGCGCAGCACCTGACGCGCGTCGGTGAGGATCTCGTCATGGCTGCGGCAATCGGGGCCCTCGCAGCTCACCACGATGTGGCAGGAGAGCGCGACGAGGCCGCTGGTGATGGTCCACACGTGCAGGTCGTGCACCGCGGCGACGCCCGGCACCTTCCCGAGCGCCTGGTTCACCTCCGAGAAGTCGAGGTGCGCAGGCACTCCTTCGAGCAGCACGTCCACCGCCTCCCGACAGAGCCGGACCGCGCTCCACACGATGGTGGCGGCGATGAGGAACGAGATGATCGGATCCGCCTCCAGCCTTCCCGTCCAGGCGATGATCGCCGCCGAGGCGAGCACGCCGACGGAGTTGAGCAGGTCTCCGGCGAGGTGGAGGAAGGTGGAGCGCAGGTTCATGCTCGAGTCGCGCGCATGGGTGAGCCACATCCCGGCGGCGTTGAGCGCGATTCCAACCAGCGCCAGAACCACCACCACACGCACGTTCACCGGGTGGGGGTCGCGCAGGCGCTGCCACGCTTCGAGCACGATCCCGACCGCGATGGCGATGAGCACGGCCCCGTTGAGCAGCGCGGCGAGGATCTCCAGGCGGTAGTACCCGTAGGTGCGCCGCGCGTCCGCGGGCCTGCCGGCGATGCGCAGCGCGATCAGGGACAGCCCGATCGCTCCCGCGTCGGCGAGCATGTGTCCTGCGTCCGACAGCAGTGCGAGGGAGTGCGCCGCCCAACCACCCGCGCCTTCGAGGACCGTGGCGAGGAGCGCGAGGAACAGGGTGATGGCGAGCCTCTTTGCTTCCCCTTCGCGCAGCGGCCCCGGAGCGATCGTCGCATGGTCGTGGTGCGCCACGGCGCGATGATCGGGATTCGTGCACGCTCCCGCAAGTGAAACGTCGGAGCCGCCGGTTCTGCGCTACCTTAGGAGCATGATGTCCGAAGAGCTCCCGCCCGAGGCCGACGAAGGTCACGCTCAAGGGAAGGACGGCACGCGGATCTACTGGTCCGCGACCGGCCAGGGCGCCCCGGCGCTGGTCTGCTGCGACGGCATCGGCTGCGACGGCTTCGCCTGGAAGTACCTGGTGCGCGACTTCGCCGACAGGCACCGCATCCTGCGCTGGCACTACCGCGGGCACGGCCGCAGCGGGCTCCCTGTCGACCGGTCGCGGGTGACGTTCGACGACCTGTGCGACGACCTCTCCGCGGTGCTGGACGGGACCGACACGCGCGAGGCGGTCCTGCTCGGCCACTCGATGGGCGTGCAGGTCGCGCTCGAGTACCACCGCCGCCATCCGGACCGCGTGCTGGGGATGGTGCTGATCTGCGGCAGTCACGGCCTCCCACTCGACACCTTCCACGACTCGCGGATGCTGAAGAACGTCTTCCCGGCCCTGCTCGGCGCCGCGGAGAAGTGGCCCGAGGCGACGCACCTCCTCTGGCGGCTGGTGGTCGGCGGCGAATGGGCGTACCAGCTCGCGACGCACCTGGAGGTGAACGGGAAGGTGGTGCGGCGCGAGGACTTCGCTCCGTACTTCGCGCACCTCTCGGGGATCGATCCCCGGCTGTTCCTCGGCATGCTGAAGCACGCGAGCGAGCACACCGCGTTCGATCATCTCCCCCAGGTGGACGTCCCCGTGCTCATCGTCGCGGGCACGCACGACACCTTCACTCCGTACTGGCTCTCCGAGGAGATGCACGACCGGATCCCGGGCGCGGAGATGCTCACCGTTCCGGGCGGCACCCACGTCGCGCCCATCGAGCAGCCGGAGCTGCTCACGCTGCGCCTGGAGAAGTGGCTCGCCGGCATCCAGCCGTCGCGCCTGCGCGCCACCGCTTCTTGATGCGCAAGGCCTGGCTCTGCGCGCTCCTGTGGGCGCCCGCCGCGCTCGCCTTCGATCCGCGCTACGCGTGGCTCACCCTCGACACGCCGCATTTCGAAATCCACTTCCACCAGGGCGAATACCGCCTCGCCGCCAAGGCGGCGCGCATCGCGGAGGAGGCGCACGCGCGCCTCTCGCCGCTCCTCGATCACCAGCCCTCGGAACGCACGCAGATCGTCTTGACCGACGACACCGACCTCGCCAACGGGAGCGCCAGCCCGCTGCTCTACGACCTGGTGCACGGCTACGCGGCGACTCCCGACCCGCGCTCCACCATCAGCGACTTCGACGACTGGGTCGCGGAGCTCATCAACCACGAATACACGCACATCCTCCACCTGGACACCGTGCTCGGCGTGCCCGCCGCGGCGAATTCGATCCTGGGGAAGATCTGGATCCCGAACGGCGCCCAGCCTCCCTGGGTCATCGAGGGGATGGCGGTGATGGCGGAGAGCGAGGTCAGCGCGGCCGGGCGCGTGCGCGCCTCGACGGAGGAGATGGCGGCGCGCGCGGAGGCCTTGTCCGGGCAGTTCCCGCGCATCGACCAGCTCTCGAGCCTGTCCCTGACGTGGCCGCGCGCCAGCAATTGGTACACCCTGGGCGGGCGCTTCCTCACCTGGATCGGCGACGAGTACGGGCTGGGAGCGCTGCGCGATCTCTCGCACGATTTCGGCGGCCGCCCCATCCCGCTGGCCGTGAACCTCTCGTCGGAGCGCGTGCTGGGGAAAAGCTACCTGCGGCTCTACGACGAGTTCCGCGCCGCCGAAGAACGAAAGGCCGCCGCGGTGCGCGATTCGGTGCTCGCGGCGGGAGAGACGCAGGTCGAGCCGCTCACCAGGCTGGGCGAGCTGACCCATTCGCCTCGCTTCAGCGCCGACTCCGGGACCCTCTACTACTTCAACGCCGGCCCGCACCGTCTGCCGGAATTGCGCGCGCTGCGGCCGGGGCCCTGTTGCCGGCCGGGGGCGGACCTGCCGTCGCCGACGCGGGACGGCGATCGCCATCTGGGGGACAGCTACGGCGAGGGCACCATCGCCATCGACGGACGCG
>JBJMQJ010000330.1:0-13972 GCA_045802765.1 Myxococcales bacterium | reverse complement strand
GGCGGCTCCATCCCCGGCCACCGCAAGCAGCTGGTCTTCATCCGCCCGGCCGTGAAATAGCCCCCGCGAAAGAGTCAAGAGAGCACCGCGAAGCGCGCGAAGCGCGCGAAGTTGTTTTTAGCAAGAATTCTTCGCGCGCTTCGCGCGCTTCGCGGTGATCTTCTAGACCGTTACGGCGAGGCGGAGGGGACGGCGGCGAGCCCCCCAGTTGCCGGGTTTGCCGGTGAAGACGCCGGGGAGGCGGGTGCCGCACCGCTGGCAGAGGCCGTCCGGGGTCAGATTCCAGCGGGTCAGCATGTACCAGTCGCGGCCGATGAGGATTTCGCCGCAGGAAGCGCAGCGGGTCGACTGGCCGTCTTCGTCGTGCACGTTGCCCGTGTAGACGTAGCGGAGGCCGGTGCGCAGCGCGATGCGGCGGGCGCGCGAGAGCGTCGCGGGAGGCGTCGGCGGCGTGTCAAGCATCTGGAAGTCGGGATGGAACGCGGTGAAGTGGAGCGGCACGTCCGGGCCGAGCTCGCGCAGGATCCACTCCGACAGCGCGGTCACCTCGGCGTCCGAGTCGTTGTGTCCGGGGATGAGCAGGGTGGTGATCTCGAACCAGACCTGCGTCTCGCGCTTCAAGTAGACGAGCGTCTCCAGCACGGGCTCGAGGTGGCCGAGGCAGACCTTGCGGTAGAAGTCCTCGGTGAACCCCTTGAGGTCCACGTTGGCGGCATCCATGTGCCGGTACATCTCGGCGCGCGGCTCCGGGCAGACGTATCCCGCCGTGACGGCGACCGTCTTCAGCCCGCGCGCATGGCACGCTCGGGCCACGTCCACCGCGTACTCGAGGAAGATCACCGGATCGTTGTAGGTGAAGGCGACGCTCCTGCACCCCGCGTCGAGCGCCGCCTGCGCGATCTGCTCGGGGCTCGCCGCGTCGGTCAGCCGATCCACCTCGCGCGACTTGGAAATGTCCCAGTTCTGGCAGAAGCGGCAGCCGAGGTTGCACCCGGCGGTCCCGAACGACAGGACGGGCGTCCCGGGAAGGAAGTGGTCGAGCGGCTTCTTCTCGATGGGATCGACGCAGAATCCGCTCGAGCGTCCGTAGGTGGTGAGCACCACGCGGTCGCCTTCGCGGGCGCGGACGAAACACATCCCGCGCTGCCCCTCGTGCAAGGCGCAGTACCGCGGGCACACCTCGCAGCGGACGCGGCCGTCCGCGAGCTTCTCGAAGTATCGTCCCGGAAAGCTCATGTGGCCTCGCGCAAGGCGAACGCGCCGTACCCCACCACGCGGTCGCGGCCGCCTGCCGTGTCTCCTGAATTGCGCAGATCGATCCGCTCGCACCGCATCCCCCGGCGCGCTGCCTCGAAGAGGAGCCCGTTGAGCGGCGCCGCGCCGCAGGCAGCCGGAGCGGGCACCGGGACGAGCTGCTCGATGCGCCGCGCGGTCTCCTCGTCGGCCCGGCGGGCGTCGTCGTATCGCAGGTAATGCGACAGGTCGCTGCTCACCACGATGGCCGTCTCGGCGCCACCCCACAGCCGCGCGAGCACGTCCGCCACCGCGGCGGGTTCCGCGTTGCCCACCACCAGCGGCACCAGTCGGAATTCGCGCAATGCGAGCTGCAGGAAGGGCAGCTCCACCTCGAGCGAGTGCTCGCGCGCATGCGGCGCATCGCTGCGCGGCAGGTCGTCGGGGATCTCCAGCGCCACCCGGCCGAGCGGCGTGTCGAAGGCCGCCGCGCACGGCAGGGCGACGCCGCGC
The DNA here is from genome assembly GCA_045802765.1 of Myxococcales bacterium. Classification (GTDB taxonomy): domain Bacteria; phylum Myxococcota; class Myxococcia; order Myxococcales; family 40CM-4-68-19; genus VBKO01. The sequence continues at coordinate 12,226 of JBJMQJ010000330.1, read as the reverse complement.
AGCGGCGCGAAATGCGAGGGTCCGAGCAGGACGACGCGGGTCGCTTCGGGCGATAGGCAGCGGAAGGCGCCGGCCGCGATCGGCCCGGAGTAGACGTACCCGGCATGCGGGGCGACGATCGCCTTGGCCGGCTTGCCCGGCGGCGCCGACTCGAGCAGGCGCGAGACGGCCGCGGACAACTCGTCCGGATCGTCGGGGTAGAAGGTCCCCGCCACCGCTGGTCGGCGCACCGAAGCCACGCGATCGCGAGCATACGTCCGTGCCGTTCCGGTGGCCGAACCGCCGCGAAATACGGCAGGCGCCGCCCGGTCGGGGCGGCGCTGTTTGGGACTGCACGCTTGTTGCGCGGCGACCGGGCGGTGGTCAACGTCCCTGCCTTCCGAGGGAGCGGCCGAGCGTGGAGCGACCCACCCTGATCGTCTCGTTGTTCACGGTCCTGTGCGCCGCGGCGAGCCCGGCGCGCGCGGAGGAGGCCGTCTATGGGCCCGCCGCGCCGCCCGGAGTGCAGGGCAAGCTGTACCAGGTCTCGCGCCGGTGGGAGGTCGGAGTCGCGTTCGGCGCCGCGCTGAACACGTCGATGGTCGACCAATACGGCGGTATCCTGTCCATCAGCTATCATCCGAACGAATGGGTCGACGCGGGCGTCGACCTGCTGGCGAATCGCACGAGGTTCACCGGCCTGTCCGGCCAGATCCGCGACAAGCTGCCCTCCCGCACCAATCCGGGCACGGGCCAGCCGAACACGGGCGACGAGATCGCGGGTGCCGACCAGATGCGCGGCGGTGCCCTGGTGATGGGGCGCATCGCGCCCATCTACGGCAAGCTGAACCTCGCGGCCGAGCTGCCGGTGCACTTCCAGGTCTTCCTGCTGGGCGGAGCGGGCGCGGCGGCGTTCAAGCATGAGTCGGTGAACCTCTGCGCCTCGCCGGGCGACGGGCCCTGCGCGCCGGGCGACTACCAGACCACGACCTCGCTGAAGCCCGTGGGCGAGGCCGGCGGCGGCCTCCGCTTCTACCTCGGCCAGCGCTACTCGCTGCGCACCGAGGTGCGGGCGTTCCTCTACCCGGCATCGGTGCTGCGCGGCGCCGACCTGACGCAACCCGGAACCGGGACGAGCGCGCGCTACCTCGGACTCATCACCACCGTCGGGCTGGGCGCGTCGGCGCTCTTCTGATCCGAGCCATCGCCATGCGCCTCCTCCTCGCAGCCGTTCTCCTCGCTCCCGCGGCCTTCGCCCAGGAAGACCGCGAGGTGCAGCGCGTCCACGTCGTCGAGCGCCGTCCGTTCAGCGAGGCGAACCGCGCCGAGCTGACGCTCTTCGGCCTCGGCCAGGTGAACCCGCACTTCACCGTGCACGCCGGCGTGGGCATGGAGCTGTCGTACCACTTGCGCGAGAACCTCGCCGCGCTCGCGTCGGTCTCCTACAACGCCGTCGCGCACCAGAGCGCGCTGACCGAGGAGCTGGCCGCCAAGGTCGACCAGCAGCCGCTCGCCGCGAGCGCGCTGCTCCTGCAGGCCGACGCGCTCGCCGGGCTCGAGCTGATGCCCGTCTACGGCAAGATCAGCCTCTTCGACCGGACGGTCCTTCGCCTCGGTTTGTACGTGAACGCCGGGGTCGGAGTGGCGAAGACCCGGCTGCAGCTGCGCCCGTCGGACGCGCTGGGCGGCCGGTCCTTCGGCGACACCGGCTTCCGGCCCGAGGCCGGGCTCGGGCTGGGCGCGCGCATCTTCGCCGGCGATCGGTTCACCTTCCGGCTCGAGCTGCGCGACCGTCTCTATTCCGCATACGTGTCCAAGGTGAACGGCTGCACGGCGCAGGATGCCCGCGCCATCCGCGGCAGCGGCTCGGGCGCGACCGGGCTGAGCCCCGGCTGCAGCGCGGCGTCGTTCGGCGGCAGCGAAGAGGAGATGAAGAGCGGCGCGGGCAGCGCGGCCATCCAGCTCGGCGAGCCGTCGTCCAGCGTGATCAACAACCTCGCGTTCCAGGGCGGCGTCAGCTGGCTCTTCTAGACGAGGCAACGATGCGCATCCCCGTCCTCCTCGCATTCCTCCTGGCGGCGGCGGCCGCGAGCGCCGGCGTGGGCGACGCGCTCCACAAGGGCCAGGACCGGGAGATGGACGGCGACGCCCGCGGAGCGGCGATCGCGTTCCACCAGGCGCTGCAGCGCGCGCAAGGGCTCGAGCGCGCGCAGGCCGAGCTCCTGCTCGCGCAGTCGCTCGCGCGACTCGGGTTGCCTGCCTCGGCCTCGGTCTACTATCTGCGCGTCCTCGATCGTGGCCCTGCGGATCCCTTCTACGCGCGCGCCCTGGAGGGGGCGGTGGCCTCGGCATCTTGGGACGGCGCCCCGATGACAGCTCTGGAGAAGGCGCCGGCCGAGGCCGTCGCCGCGCTCCCGCCGGACCTCGCGGCGCGCCTTCACGCTTCGCTCGCGCTGTCAGCCTGGCGGGCGGGGCGGTACGCTGACGCGGCGCGATTCGCCGACCGTGTCGCCGCGAGCAGCCCGCTCTACCCGCGGGCGCGATACCTGACCGGCCTGCTTTCGCAGCGCGCCGATCCGCAGAAGGCTCTCGGCATCTTCGCCGGCATCCGCGCGCTGGAAGGCGATGGATACGCCGCCCTCGCCGAGGTGAAACAGCTGGCGACCCTGGCGGCGGGCCGCGTCCTGTTCGCGCTCGGGCGGTACGGGGAGGCGTCCGCGGCGTACGCGTCGGTCCCGCGCTTCTCGCGCCACTGGGACGAGGCGCTCTTCGAAGGTGCTTACGCGGACCTGCGCGGCGGCGATCCGGGCGCCGCGCTGGGGAAGCTGCACACCCTGCGCTCGCCCCAGCTGTCCGACGAGTACGCGCCGGAGGCCGACCAGCTGGCCGCGGTCATCTACCACCGGAACTGCCTGTGGCCGCAGGTCCGCGAGACGCTGGCGAAATTCGCCGCGCGGTACCTGCCGATGCGCGACCGGGTGAAGTCGTTCCTGGAGCGCAACCCGGCGGCGGACGAGCTGGCCGGAGCGGTGGAAGCCGGAGACTCGCTGCCGGCGCCCGTGCGCCGCCGGGTGCGCAAGAACGAGCGCGTCGAGGCGATGCTCGCGGAGCTGCGGCGCATCGACGCGGAGCGGCGGAAGGTCGGGGGCGACGCGGAGCTGATGCGCAGCGCGCTCGGGTCCGAGCTCGCGGACGTCCTCGGGAAGCGGCACGCCGCTGCCGCTATCGCGGCCGGAGAGCTGATCCGCGAGCGGCTCGCGGGGCTCACCCGCCTGGCCAATTCGCTCGACGGCGACATCGAGATCGTCGTCTTCGAGACGCTCAAGGGCGAGAAGGAGTTCCTCGAGGAGCGGATCGATATCGAGGCGCTCCTCGCCGCGCAGAAGCTGTACCGGCCGGCGGTGACGGGCGGCGGGAGCGAGTACTGGCAGTTCGACGGCGAGTACTGGCCGGACGAGGTCGGCTACTACCGCTACACCGTCAAGGACGCCTGTCCCGCCGTCCAGCGCGCGGCGGCGGCAGAAGCCGCGCCCGCGCCTGCGGTCGACGACGCGGCCCACGACGCGGCGATCGACCGCAAGCGCGACGAGATGATCGCGCAGCTGCAGCGCATCCTCCCCAAGCTCGATGAGGGGACGCGCAAGGCCGAGCTCTCCTTCCAGCTCGCCGAGCTGTGGTGGGAGAAGGCGAAGTCCGTCGCGCTGCACGAGGTCCGCGAGTACGACCAGCGCACCGCGGCGTGGCTCGGGGCGCGCGAGAAGGACGACAAGTCCGCCGGGCCGGAGCCGAAGGTCTCGACCGTGGAGAGCGATCGCTACCGCAAGGAGGCGCTCGCGATCTATCAGACCATCCTGCGCGATTCTCCGGACTACCCGCGCCGCGACGAGCTGCTCTTCGTCCTCGCCTACAACCAGTACGAGATCGGCGACCGGATGGGTGCGCTGCGCAGCTACCAGGCGCTCATCGAGCAGTTCCCCGGCTCGCGCTACGTGCCCGACGCCTACGTGCAGATCGGCGAGCACCACTTCCAGCACAACGACCTCGCGCGCTCCCGGGCGGCCTTCGAGAAGGCAGCCTCGTTCCGGTTGCCGAAGATCTACGGCTTCGCGGTCTACAAGCTGGCGTGGTGCGACTACAACGCGCACGACTTCCGCGGCGCGATCGCGAAGTTCCAGGAGGTCGTCGACTACTCCGAGCGGCAGGCGGGAGGGAAGGACCGCGACCGCATCCAGCTCAAGAACGAGGCGCTCAAGGACATCGTGCTTCCCTTCGCGCAGCTGGACGCCGTCGAGGCGGCCGCCGCGTACCTGACGGAGAAGGGCGGGTCGCGCGGGGTCGAGCTGATCGATCGGCTGGCGGGGACGTATTTCGACACCGGGAAGTTCGAGCAGGCGGTCCGCGTCTACCGGTTGCTCAAGGACAAGTCGCCTTCGGACGCGCGCGCGGCGGCGTGGCAGCAGAGGATCCTGCTCGCCTACGACAAGCTGAACCGCCGCGACGAGGTCGCGCGCGAGATGGAGCGCCTGGTCGCGGGATACGGTCCTCGCAGCGCCTGGGCCAAGGCGAACGCGGGCCGCGCGAATGCGCTGAACGAGGCGCACGATCTGACCGAGAGCGCCCTGCGCGAGCTGGTGCAGGACTACCACCAGGAAGCGATCAAGACGAAGAACGCCGGCACCTACCGGCTGGCGCGCGACATCTACAAGCGCTACCTCGACGCTTTCCCCGACGGCGAGAGCGCGTACCGGCTGCGCTTCTACTACGCGGAGATCCTCTACGCGCTCGAAGAGTGGGAGCCCGCCGGCGAGCAGTACGCCCGGGTAGCCGACGCCGACTCCAAGGGGGAGTACGCGCGCAAGGCGGCCTACGACGCGGTCCTCGCGCTGGAGAAGGCGGTCGCCATCGCCCAGGGAAAGCTGCAGAAGCGCGAGCTTCGCGACGCGGCCCGGGTCGACGAGCACCAGGCGAAGGGCCGGGTCGGGCAGGGCGGCACCGAGCGCGTTGGCGCCGCGGCCAAAGGTGGGCAGGAAGAGGCCATCCCGGAGCTCGAGCAGAAGCTGGTCTTCGCGTGCGAACGGTACCTGCGGCTCACGCCAGACGCCCGCGACGAGGCCCTCATCCGCTACAAGGCGGCGTACGTCCTGTACCACCATCGCCACTACGCGGAGGCCGGACGGCGCTTCGGCGAGATCGTCGAGCGCTGGCCCGCCGATCCGCTTGCGCAGAAGGCGGCGGACCTGACGCTCGACGTGCTCAACTCGAGCGAGAAGTGGCTCCCTCTCAGCGAGACCGCGGAGAAGTTCCATGCCGACGCGCGGCTCTCGCCGGCGGGGAGCGAATTCGAGAAGCGCGTCCGGAAAGTCGCCGAGGGCGCGCGGTTCAAGCACGCCCTGGAGATCTACCAGAAGCAGAACGATCCCGTGCTCGCGGCGAAGGAGTTCACGGACTTCGTCGCGCGCTATCCGCGCAGCGAGTACGCGCCCGTGGCGCTGAACGACTCCGTCGTCATCGCCGAGAAGGCCGATCAGCTCGACCTGGTCATCGCCGCCGCGGAGCAGCTGCTCAACGAGTATCCCGGGGCGCCCGAGACGTTGCAGAAGCCGGCCACCCTGTCGCTCGCCGGCGCGTACGAGCGATCGGCGCGGTTCGCCGATGCGGTGCGCTGGTACGAGCGGTACGCGGCGCGTTGGCCGAACGACCCCAAGGCGCCCGACCAGCTCTTCAACGCGGCGCTCTGGCGCGAAGGGCTGGGCGACGACGCAGGGGCGCTGGCGGACTGGCGGCGATATGTCGAGCGGTACCGCGCCCGCCCGGACGCCGCCCGCATCGCCTTCAACATCGGGCTGCTCCTCGAGCGGCAGAAGGAATGGAAGAAGGCGGCCGACCACTGGCGCGAGTTCCAGCGCGGATACGCCCGCGCCGCGGCGCCCGGACAGCTCCTGCTGGCGCGGTACAAGGAAGGCCTCGCGCGCCGGGAAGTGAATCGCAGGGACGCGGCCGCGGCGGCCGCGTTCGCCGAGGTGGCGCAGCGGTTCGCGCGCCTGCCCTCGGCTGAGCGGACGGCGGCGGTGGTAGACGCGGCCGCGCACGCGCGGTTCCTGCTGGTAGAGCCGGCCTTCGAGGAATTCGCGTCCGTCCGGTTCACCAAGGCCCGCCAGGCGCAGCTTCTCGCGGCGCTGAAGGCGAAGAACGCGCGCATGGCGAAGCTCCTGGCCGGGTACACCGAGGTGATCGAGGCGGGCAGCCCGACGTGGAGCCAGGCGGCGCTGACCCGCCTCGGCGAGGCGTACCGCGATTTCAACAAGGGCCTGCTCCAGGCGCCGACGCCGCGCGGATTGGATGCCGAGCAGCGGGAGCTGTACCGCACGACGCTGGAGAACCAGGCGTTGCCGCTGGAGGACAAGGCGGTGGAGGCGTTCCGCAAGGCGATCGAGACGAGCGGCCGCACCGGCTCGTATTCGGAGTGGACGCTGCGCGCGCAGGACAGGCTGCGGGAGTACCGGCCCGACGAAGTGGCGGACAGGCGGCAGCCGGCGCTGCTGAGCAGCGCCGCCAAGGGGGTCTCGCCCGAGGCGCTCTCGAGCCCGCGGACGGGGGAGGGGAAGTGAGCACGCATCTTCGAACGGGGATGATCGTCCTCGCGCTCTGGCTGTGCGCCTGTGCGCGGCAGACGGTGAAGCCCGAAGCTCCGCCTGCGTCGACCGAGGCTCCTCGAGCGGTGGCGCCGCAGTCGGCCCCGCCAGGGGAGCCGCCCGGCCGCACTGCGCCGTCCAAGGCCAGCAGGGCCGCCGAAGAGCCGGGCGATCCCGACGACCCGAGGCGGCTGAACGCGCTCGCCGCCTCGTTGCGGGAGCAAGGGAAGCTCGACGCCGCCGAGACGACGGTCCGCCGGGTCCTGCAGCGCCACCCGCGCGACGCGGGGGCCTACAAGAACCTGGCGCTCATCGAGGCCGACCGCGGACGCGTGAGGCTGGCGGAAATCGCGCTCGCGAGCGCCGGCAAATTGGATCCGGGCGACCCTGGCATCCCCAACACCCTCGGCATCCTCGCCATGCGCAAGCGCGATCCAGTCGCTGCCCGGGAACGGTTCACCGAAGCCGTGAAGCTCGACCCGTCGTACGCGCCGGCGTGGGCGAATCTGGGCGCGGTCGCGCTCTCCTACCGGGACTATTCCGCCGCCGAGCAGGCGTACGAAAAGGCGGTGGCCCTCGATCCGGGCCGGTACGAGACCCACCTCGGGCGCGCCTGGGCGCTCGACGGAGCGAAGAGGCCCGCCGAGGCGCTTGCCGAGTACGAGAAGGTGCTCGCGCTCGAGCCGCAGCAGGAAGATGCCCTGTTCGGGCGCGCGCTGGCGCTGAAGGCCGGGAACCAGCTTGCCGCTGCCAAGGCCGCCTTCGAGCAGCTCCTCGGGCTGGCGAACGGCGCGCGAGCGAACGATGCGCGCGCTCAGATCGCGTCGATCGAGCTGCGGCTCGGGCCTGGGGCTGCAAAAGCGCAATCCGCCGCGGCGAAGACGGGGAGCGGCAGATGAAAGGAACGGCCGTGCAGGGCGGGTGTCCGATTCCGGCAGGCACGGCGCTGTCCGGGCGGCGAGGCGGTTGGCTGGACGACCGGCAGTGCAAATCGTGGGGCGGGAGGCCGTCGCCGATGCGCGCGCTGATCGTCCTGTTCCTGCTCGCGACGGTGCCCGCGGGCGCCGCCGATGCGCCGAAGGGCGTGAAGGTGGTGCAGGAGCCCGACAAGATCGTCGTCCGCAAGCGGACGGTGGTCGACTTCAACGACGTGACCGTCGAGGGCGAGCTGATCAAGCCCGAGGGCAGCTACCTGCTCCATCGCAACAAGACCCGCTTCGAGCCGCTCATCCATCTCCGCGACGATTTCAACGCCGAGCTGCAGCAGTCGTCCGACAACCTCTAGGCGAGCGACATGGCGAACGAGAACCGCAAGAGTGGCAAGGGCGCGGCGTCGGCGGCGAGGGCAGAGCCTCCTCCCTTGCCCGTTACGCCGCCCGAGAAGATCCTGCCGCCGCTCACCACTCCCGTCTTCGCCGTTCCCGTCACCAATCCGCCCGAGCTGGACGAGGGCGGGCTGCTCGGAGGCGCGCGGGCGGGAGATGCCGCCGCGGCGCGGCTGCTCTTCGACGACGTCGCCGAAGATGTCCGGACGCGGCGGAGCGACCGCATCCTCCTGGTCGGCCTCATCTGGGGACAGGAGACGCTGATCGAGCTCGAGCAAGTGGCGCGAGGGGGCGATCTCCGCGCCGGCAAGCTCTTCGACTTGCCCATGGGCGGGCTGCCTCCGGAATTCCGCATCGTCCAGCCCGACGGTGACGGTCACGTGTTCACCGTGCCGGCCGAGCTGCATGCGGAGGTGCACCGCGGCAAGGCGGTCCAGCGGTTCGACGAGGCCGGAGCCCGCCGCGTGCAGGCGCCGCTCCCCGGACACGCGCATCGGCTCGGCGCGCACGAGCGCGTGGTGGTTCGCGTCGCTCCGCAGCTCCAGCTGGTGGCCCGCTACGTCCCGGCGGAGCGGCAGCGCGATCGGTCGTTGCTGGGCTCGTTCGACGTGGGCTTCGCCAGCACGGTGGCGGTGGCGCTCCTCTTCCTGGCGCTGTTCTGGCTGATGGTCCGCATCGCTCCGCGCCACGACGAGACGGTCACCGACGACCTGGCCGGCAACCAGCAGCGCATCGCGCGCTACCAGGTGAAGCCGCGCGAGAAGCCGGTCGAGGAGCCGCCCAAGCCGCGCGAAACTTCCGGCGTGCAGGAAGGCGCCAAGGCCCGCGAAGACGAAGGCAAGCTCGGCAAGCGCGAGGCGAAGAAGAGGGAAGCGGCCCCGTCGCGCAAGGGCGCGCCGGTGGTCGACGCCGACAAGCGCGAGTCCGATCGCCGCAAGGTGATGAAGCTCGGGCTGGTCGCCGCCCTCTCCAAGATGGGAGCGGTGGCGGGCGGGGCGTCGAACGTGCTCGGCCCCGGAGGGCTCGGCACCGGGATCAACGCCGCGCTCGGCGGGGTGAAGGGGCGGGCGGGCGTGGGTGACGCGTACGGGGTAGGCGGCCTCGGGTCGCGCGGCTCGGGGCAGGGCGGCGGCGGAACCGCCATCGGCATCGGCGGCCTGGGCACCAAGGGATCCGGCGGCGGGCGGGGCGGCTATGGCGACGTGGATCTCGGCGGGCGCGGCAAGGAGGAAACTCAGTTCGTGCCCGGCCGCACCATCGTCGTGGGCGGCCTCTCGCGCGACGTCATCAACCGCATCATCCAGCGGCACTACAACGAGGTGAAGTACTGCTACGAGAAAGAGCTCACCAAGGATCCCGGGCTGTACGGAAAGGTGACGGTCATGTTCGTCATCGACGGCGTGGGGAGAGTGGGCGACGCGCTCGTGCAGCAGAGCACGATGGGAAGCGAACCGGTGGAGGGCTGCATCGTGAGCCACGTCCGACGCTGGGCGTTCCCGGCTCCACAGGGAGGCAGCACCGTGCAGGTGACCTATCCATACGTCTTCAAGAGCAGCGCACAATGATCCGCATCCTCGCAGCAGCCATGCTCCTCGCCTCCGCCGCGCGCGCGGGCGAGCCCGAGCCGGATGCAGCGCGCCCCGTGCCTTCCCGGACCGGCGTGCCCTCGAACGGCGTCGATGAGGCGCCGCGCCGCGGCACCTTCGCCGAGGCGGGCGTGGGCGTCTTCACCACGGTCGGCGGGAGCCGCAGGTTCTCCAACGCGCAACCCTGGCTGGGGCTGACGTTCGGCCGGGACGTTGCCAGCGCGGCGTCGATCTTCGCCTCGCTCGGCTTCGGCGCCTCGAGCAACTCCTGCTTCCAATCGGCGCAGGCAGGGTGCCTCTCCGTGGACTCGTTCGGCGCCGCCTTCCTCGAGGCAGGCGGGTCGTACGGCATGTGGGTCGCGCCCAGGCTCTTGCTGTCCGGCAAGGTGATGGGGGGACTGACCCTCTTCTCGCCGGGACCGTTCACGCAGAAGGACGGCACGGTGCCCGACCGCGCGATCGGCCCTCACGCGGGAGTCGCGCTCGCTCTCGAGTACCAGACGCGGTTGGACCACTTCGTGGTCGGCCTCGACACCGCCGTCCGCTATTCGCTTCCCAGGCGGGTCCAGGGCGCGGGGGAGGGCGGGATCGCGTCGCTGGCGGTGGTGCCCGGCATCCGATACGTCTTCTGAATGCGCTCCTGCGCATTCCTGCTGCTCGTCGCCTGCGCGCACGCTCCGTCCACGGGACTCGACCCCGACCGGGCCGTCGCCGCCGCCCTCGACGATTTCCACGACGCGGCCGCGCGCGGCGACGAGGATCGCTACTTCGCCCACTTCGCTCCCGGCGGCGTGTTCCTCGGCACCGACGCCACCGAGCGCTGGGACGTCGCCGCCTTCCGCGCCTATGCGCACCCGCACTTCGCGCGCGGGAAGGCGTGGAGCTTCCGCGCCGCTCGCCGCAACGTCTCCCTGCGCGGCGATCTCGCCTGGTTCGACGAGGATCTGCAGACGGAAAACCTCGGTCCGGCGCGCGGCAGCGGAGTGCTCTCGCTGCGCGGCGGCAAGTGGCTGATCGAGCAATACGTCCTCTCGATCACCGTGCCGAACGAGCGGTTCCGCGCCGTGCGCGAGCTGCTCGAGCGGCCGACGCGATAGAGGCGGCTCACCGCTCCTTGCCGCGCATGGCGCGGAACATCTGCTTCACGTTCTCGCGGTCGTAGTCGGTCGCGTAGCTGAACTCGCCGCCGTTCTTGAGCCACTCGCCGCCGTCCACGGTGAGGCAGTCCCCCGTCACGTACGCCGCTCCGTCGGAGAGGAGGAACACCGCGGCATCGGCGATTTCGCGGGGTGTCCCGAAGCGCTTCAGCGGCACGCGGTTCTTCGCCATCTCGGTGAGTTGCGGATCGGGCATCAGCCGGCTGAACGCGCCCTCGGTGTGCACCGGGCCCGGAGCGATGGCGTTCAGCCGGATGCCGTACGCCGCCCATTCGACCGCCAGCGAGCGGGTGAGCGCGAGCACTCCCGCCTTGGCGCACGCCGAGGGGAGGACGAACGCCGATCCGGTCCAGGCATAGGTGGTGACGATGTTGACGATGGCGCCCTTGCCGCCGGCGATCATCTTCTTCCCGAAGGCGCTGGTGCAGTGGAAGGTGCCGTTGAGGACGATGTCCACCACGGTCTTGAACCCATTCGGCGACAGGTCCTCCGAGGCGGCGAGGAAGTTTCCCGCGGCATTGTTCACCAGGCCGTCGACTTGCGCGATCTGCGCGGCCGCCCGCTCGACCGCGGCAGCGTCACGGACGTCGCAGGCGATCGCGGTCGCTTCTCCACCGCGCGACTCGATTTGCCCGACCACCTCGTCGAGCTTCTCTTTCCTGCGCCCCAGGACGACGGAGCGCGCTCCCAGCTCGGCGAACCGCCGCGCCATCTCGGCGCCCAGCCCGGAGCCTCCACCCGTCACGACGATGGTGCGGCCCTTCAACAGATCGGGTGCGTACACGGCGGCCTCCGGGTAGAAGGAGGCATGATGCAGGTCCACGGTCGTCGCGTCCACCGCTGGCTGCTGGCAGCGGCGCTGCTCGCAGCTGCATCGACCGGCGCTCAGCAGCCGGCGCGGCAGGGCAAGCTGCTCGTGTTCGTGGTCGTCGACCAGCTCCGCTATCAGGATCTGCTCACCCTGCGCGACGAGCTCGGCGCGCAGGGGTTCGCCGGTCTCGGCCAGCCGGTGCCGGTGCGCTACGAGACCGCGCTCACCCATACCGCGCCGGGGCACGCGACCGTGGCGACCGGCGCCTGGCCGGAGGTGCACGGCGTCGTCGGCAACCGGTTCATGGAGGGCGAGGCGCCGCGCGAGGCCGTCGACGATCCCGCGTGCCCCGCCTGGGGCGGCAAGCGCGGCGTCAGCGCCGCGGCGCTGCGCGCCCCGACGTTCGGCGACGCGCTGAAGCTGGCCACGCTGGGCCGCTCGCGCGTCCTCAGCGTCGGCATCAAGGACCGCGGCGCGCTGCTCCTCGCCGGGCGATCCGCGGACCTGGCGCTCTTCTACGACGTCGAGACGGGCGAGCTGACCTCGACGACCTGCCTCGCTCCCGGCCCGCCGGAGTGGCTCTCGGCGCTGCGGAACGCGCATCCGGTGAGCGAGTGGAAGAATTGGACCTGGACGCTCTCGCGACCCGAGGCGGTGTATGCGCGCATCGCCGAGGAGCGGACGGAGATCCGCGACCTGTACGGGATTGGCCCGTCGTTCCCGCACCGCATCGGGC
>JBJMQJ010000329.1:0-8200 GCA_045802765.1 Myxococcales bacterium | reverse complement strand
GCTGTGCTCTTGGAACGGCCGGTCAGGCGGCGCCGCGCTTCGAGAACCCGTTTCGCCGGAGGCCAGCTCGACGTGTTCCACAAGCTGCTCATCGCCAACCGCGGTGAGATCGCCTGCCGCGTCGCCCGCGCGGCGCGGGCGCTCGGCGCACGAACGGTCGCCGTCTTCTCCGACGTCGACGAGCGGGCGCTGCACGTCGAGCAGTGCGACGAAGCGGTGCGCCTCGGCCCCGCGCCCGCGCGCGAGAGCTACCTCGACGCGGAGAAGATCCTCGCCGCCGCGCGGAGCACGGGCGCAGAGGCGATCCATCCCGGATACGGATTCCTTTCCGAGCAGGCGACCTTCGCGGAGGCATGCGCCGCCGCCGGAGTCGTCTTCGTCGGGCCCCCGCCGGGCGCGATGCGCGCGATCAACGACAAGGCCCAGGCGCGCAGGGTGATGCGCGATGCCGGAGTGCCCGTCGCTCCGGGCTCCGAGGGCCACGTGACGCCGGACGCCGCGATCGACGAAGCGCGCGCGCTCGGGTTCCCGCTGCTGGTCAAGGCGGCGGGCGGGGGCGGCGGCATCGGCATGCAGGTGGCGAACGACGAGCCGGAGCTCGTCAAGGCGCTACGCGCCTGCGCGGACCGGGCGCGCGCCTCCTTCGGCAAGGACGCGGTGTATCTCGAGCGCTACTTCCCCGCGCCGCGCCACGTCGAGGTGCAAGTGCTGGGAGACGATCGCCTTACGCTGCATCTCGGCGCGCGCGAATGCTCCATCCAGCGGCGCCACCAGAAAGTGGTGGAGGAGGCGCCCGCGACGGCGTTCGAGCTGCCCTCGCCGCGGCCGCACGTCCGCGACAAGCTGCTGCACGCCGGCCTCGCCGCCGCCCGCGCGGTGGGATATGCGAACGCCGGCACCTGCGAGTTCCTGCTGGTGGGCGACGAGGTGTACTTCATCGAGCTGAACGCGCGGCTGCAGGTGGAGCACCCGGTGACCGAGGCCGTGACCGGTCTCGATCTGGTGCAGCTGCAGATCCGTACCGCGGCCGGGGAGCGGCTGCCCATCGGCCAGGGCGACGTGAAGACGCGCGGCCACGCCATCGAATGCCGCGTCAACGCCGAGGATCCGGTGAAGTTCTTCCCCTCGCCCGGCAAGATCGGTCGCTTCGAGACGCCGGTGCCAGCGGATGGCAAGTTCCACGACGGCGTGCGGATCGATGCCGGCTACCGCGCCGGCGACATCGTGACACCGTTCTACGATTCGCTGCTCGCGAAGCTGGTGGTGCACGCCGGGACCCGCGACGAGGCCATCGCGCGCCTGCGCACCGCGATCGACGCGTTCGTCATCGAGGGAGTGAAGACCAACCTTCCCCTCCACCGCCGCATCGCCGGGTCCCAAGCGTTCGCCCGCGGCGAGCTCGACACCCGTTTCCTGGAACGCCTTTCTTGACCGCCAGCCGCCAGCCGCCAGCCGAAGAGGAGGTCCCGCCTTGATCGACGTCCCCGCCCACATCACCGGCACCGTGTGGAAGATCGAGAAGAAGCCCGGCGACCCGGTGTCCGCCGGAGACGTGCTGGTGATCCTCGAATCGATGAAGATGGAGATGCCCGTCGAAGCGCCCGAGGACGGCAAGGTGTCGGAGGTGCGCTGCAAGGAAGGTCAGCCGGTCAGCGAGGGCGAGGTCCTCGTCGTCCTCGCGAAGTAACCGGATACTAGACGCGCGAGAACAGCTCCGGGAGGCGGATCTTCAAGGCGTGGGCGATCTTGTAGAGCGAGGTGACGCTGGCGCTCGACTCGGCGCGCTCGATCTGCGAGAGCAGGCTGACCGAGAGCCCGGTGCGCTTGGCGAGCTGCTTCAAGGTCAGCGTCCGCTTCTTGCGCAGCTCGCGGATGGCCGACCCGATGTTGCGGTGCAGCTCTTCCTCGGGCAGGAGCGCGAGGCCCTTCGCCGCCAGCGCCCGGCGCACCGCTCCGAGCAGCTCGTCCTCGCGGACCGGCTTGCGCAGGTAGTCCACCACGCCGCCCCGCAGCGCCGAGACCGCGGAATCGAGCGTGGCGTAGCCGGTCATGAGGATCACGGCGCAGTCCGAATCGTGGTGCCTGATCATTTCCACGACGTCGAGCCCGGAGACCTCGGGCATCTTCAAGTCCACGACCGCGAGGTGGATCTCGCTCTTGCGGATCTCTTCGTCGACCTTGCGGCCGTCGGTGAGGGTGACGACGCGGTAGCCATCCTTCTTGAGAATCTTTTCGACCAGCTCGACGGAGTCCTGGTCGTCGTCGACAACGAGGATTCGGATGTCCACCCGTAGCCCCCTTCGTTGAGACGGGCGCTGAAGTCTGACGTACCTACGGTACGGCCAAGCTTGTTATCCGGCGGCGTCGAAGCGGTCAACGGACCAGGTGTGCGCTTCTACCTCACGTCGCCGCGCGGATCCGGGGGCGCGGACCCACGCGACGTTTTTGTAATTCTCCCAGGCTTTCAAATCTGATTGTCTTTGGCCGTGCGCTCGCCGCCGGGCGAACGACGGCGCCGCGCGCCTCGCGTAACCAGAGCGCCGTGGCGACTGCGGCGGCCACGAGCAGGATCAGGACGAACGTCGCAATGCGCGCCCTGTTGCGGGTGACGGCGCGGCGCTCGCGGCGAATGGGCGCAGTGCTCGCGCCGGCGGCGAAAAGATCGTGCGCCGCCTTCTCGTCGGGGCCGGCCTCGAGCTTGAGGTCGTACTGGCTGATCTGGATCAGATCGTCGTCGCCGACCTCCCGGGTCCCACGGACGCGCTCGCCATTCACGCGCACGCCGGTGAAGCTGTTCAGGTCCTCGAGGTAGAACCGGCCGCTCCGGCGCAGGAGCCGCGCGTGGCGCCGCGACACGTCCTTGTCGGGGAGCCAGACCGCGCTCTCCTTGGCCCGGCCGATGATCAGCTCGTCCCGGAAGAGCGGAACGACGGTGCGGCGACCTTCGTCGTCCTCGATGATCAGCTTCATCGCCCCCTGTGCCGCCGGACCGCCTGTGCAAGAGCGCCGCCCTGGGGTGGCAAGTACGGCGATGCTAACCGCCGAACTTGTCGATGAGCTGCTGCAGCTGGCCCTTGGTGGCGTCGTCCGCGAACGGCATGTAGAGCTTGTACCACTTCACCGCCGCCTTGGTGTCGCCGGCGTAGACGGCGGCGGTGCCGAGCCCGCGGTAGGCGTATCCGACGTACTGCTTGCTCGGCCGCAGATCGATCGCGGCCTGGTACTTCGACGCGGCGCCGGAGAAGTCCTTCGCGCTCACCTTCGCATTGCCTTCCTGGATCAGCTGGTACGCCTTGTGATCGCGGCTTCCCTGCGAAACGCCGCCGCCCTCGTGCCGCGCCGGCGCCGGCTTTTCCGCCTGCGCTGGCTGCGGCGCGCAGGACAGCGCCTGCGCAGCGGCGCTCGCGGCATCGAGCGCGAGCACCTGCTGGACCTCCTGCTTGCAGCTCTCGACCTTCCCCTGCGCCTTGGCCTGCGCCGCCTTGGCGAGGTGCGCGGCGGCGTAGCCGGCCTTCACCTGGTCGCCTTTCTCGCGCACCCTCTCGCAGAACCAGGTGGTCTCGGTGGCGCACTTCTCGTAGAGCGCGCGCGCCTTGTCGAAGTCTTTCGCCGCGATCGCCTTGTCGAGCCCCTGATCGACCTCCTGCGCCCGCGCCTCGTCCTGCGCCCTGGCGCGGTTGGCCGGCTTGTCTCCCTTCGCCGCCGCGGCGTCGTAGTACTCGACCGCCTTGAGGTAATCGTGCTTCTTGAGCTCGCGGTCGCCGGCCTTGGTCGCCTCGGCGGCGGAGAGCTCGCCCTCGCCGCCTTCGTCAGCCCGCCGCGCCTTCCCGACGAGGACGAACGCGACCACCGCGGCGGCGACGAGCGCGCCGCCTCCCAGCGCCAGCGGCACCTTGCGCTTTCGCGCGGCGGGCGGCTTCGCCGGCTCGCGCACACCCGCGATCAGCTCCGCGGCGGTGGGACGCAGACCTGGCTTCGCCTCCTCGGCCTTGTCGGAAGGGAGCGTGAACTTCTCGCCGGGCGCGCAGAAGCGAAACTTGAGATGGCCCAGCTCGACCGTGTCGCCCGGCTTCACCGCGCCGATGGCGTACTGCTCGCCGTTGATGTGCACGCCGTTCGCGCTCTTGTTGTCGACCACCTTCCAGACCGCGTCCTCGAGCAAGAACCGCGCGTGCTGCCGGCTCATCGACTGGTGGTCGATGGCGATGTCGTTCTCCTCGCTGCGCCCGATCTTCACCTCGGTGCGCATGAGGAAGAACTCCTTGCCGCGGACGTTTCCCGAAAGGCCCACCAGGCGCGGCATCTCGCCCTTCTGCAGGTCGCGCACGTCGATCTGCGGGGCAGCCTTCATGATGTCGCTGACCCGGATGATCGCGGTGGCGCCGCCCGCGCTGGCTGGCATGGGCGTGCCGGCGGGCGGGGGCGCGGGAGCAGCGGCCGGCTCGGCGGTCGCCACGGCCGCGGCCGTTCCTACGGGCGTGATCGGCGGCGGCCGCTGCGCCATCGCGCCCGGAGGGATCGTCGTGCGGCCCATCTTCGTCTGGGCCGGAGGAGGCGTAGTGGGGAACTCGATGCGCCCCTGGACGCCGAGGTCGTAGTCGCCGATCTCGATGAGATCGCCTTCCTTGATCCGCGTCGGCCCGGCGATGCGCTCGCCGTTGACGCGCACGCCGTTGTACGAGCCCAGATCCTCGATGAGCAACGAGCCGTTGTCCTTCTTCACCCGCGCGTGGCGCCGCGACACGTTCCGCTCGCTCAGCTTGATCGTGTTCCCGTCCTGGCGGCCGATGGTGATCTCTTCGCGCACGAGCTGGACGACGGTCTTGCGTCCCTCGTCGTCCTCGATGATGAGCTTCATGAGGTCCTCCGCCCCAGGCGCTCCCCTGCCTGAGGCGTGTGGTGAGCGAGGGCCTGCCGCGTAGCCCCCTCAGTGCTCATCCTAGTGCACATGCCCGCGTGGACGGAAGAAGCGACTGTCGGGTCGCCGACGGTGGAGAATGCCGCGCTGCGTCCAGGGTCGACGCGCGAATTGCTCGCTGTTTCCGGCGTTCCTTGGGTCACGTTGCTCTTCCTGCTTGCCTGCGCCTGGGTGCTGCTGGCGGCGGGCGGGGTGCGGGGCGCCTTGTCGGTTTCCGGACTGCTGGCCTACGGCGCCAAGGCCACTCCGCTCATCCTCGACCGCGGCGAGACCTGGCGGCTGCTCTCGGCGAACCTCCTGCACAAGGATCTCTTGCACCTGGCATTCAACGCCTTCGCCATCTGGAACGTGGGCGGCGCCCTGGAGCGGGCGGTGCGCCCCGCCGACTACCTGGCGTTGATCATCTTCACCGCGCTCGGGACCACCGTGGCATCCGCGGTGGGCGCCGACTCGATCTCGCTGGGCGCCTCGGGCATCGCTTTCGGCGTGTTGGGGGCGTCCGCCGCCTTTGGCTGGCGGCGCGCCGTGCGCGGGCGCCTTCGGGCGCATTTCGGCCTGAGGCTCCTGCCCTGGTTGTTCGCGCTGTTCCTCGCGGGGCTCGGATCTGCGGGCGTCGACAACTGGGGCCATGGCGGCGGCTTGCTCGCCGGCGCCGCCTGCGGCCTCTTCCTGACGCCTCGCGCGTGGCCCGGCGAAGCGGCGGCCCGCCGGCTGGCCGCCGCCACCGGCGCCCTGCTGGGCACGGTGTCGATCGGCATGTTTGCCGCGCCCGCGCTGCCCGTCCTGGGAGGCGCGCGAGAGGGCCCTGTCGGGAGCAGCGTGCAGGTGCCGCTTGGGTGGAGGAAGGCCGCCTCCTCCCCGGAGCAGATCTCGTACACCAACGGCCTCTCCACGCTGTGGCGCAGCTCGGTCACGCTGCTGTCGTTGCCCAGCTGCCGGGGCGCCGCCGACCTGGTGCGCGCCGCGGTGACGCGTGACCTGTGGCGCCTCGCGGACGTCGGGGCGCTGCGCGGCGTGGACGTCGCGGAACCGCAGCGCGGGCAAGCGGCCGGAACGGTGCGCGCCGTCGCGACCGTGCTGGGCGAGGACGGGCAGGCGCACCTCGAGATGGTCTGCGCGGAACGCGACCGCGCTGCACTGGCCGTGCTGGTGCTCCGGCCGCTCTCGGAACGTCCCACCGAGCTGGCGGGCCGGATCGCGCGCACGGTGCGCTGGCCGGTGGTGCCCGCGGGGCCCTGAGCCGCGCTCTACGGCGCCACCGCGAAGCGCGCCGAAGCCGACGCCTGCAGCCCGACGGAGTCGATGGCCGTGAGCATCGCCTCGGCCGTCGCCACGGACGGATCCAGCGCACCGGTGTCGACCGCCATCACGAATGCGCCGTCGAGCTGCCGCGCGAGCTTCGTCCCCGCCGAGGCGAGCAGCGTCAGGGCCGACGCGTCGAAGACGTGGGCCCGCAGCTCGACCACCGTGCCTCGGATCACCGGTCGCGAAGGCACCGTTTCCGCGTCGATGAAGATGCGCGGCGCCAGATCGTCGAGCGCGAGGGCGTCGGACAGCACCGCCGCGTGCCCCAGGTCGTCGAATACCGAGATCTCGAGCGGCACGTCCGCCTCGACTCCTGCCGGGCCCAGCTGGAGCGGCACGTCGAAGCGCAGCCGCCCACCGGGCTCGCGCACCGCCTGCACGGCATGCCCGTTGATGCGCAGCGATCCGCTCGCGGCATCGGCGCCGCCGTGCGCGCGGTCGACGCGCACGCGCAGCGTGGCGGTGTGCCCTCGGCCGAATAGCGTCCGCGGGACCTCTTCGAGAACGGCGCGAGGCGGAGACTGGCAGACTCCCTCCGCGCAGAACAGGCCGGCGGGCCCGCCCCCGCAGTCGCCGTCCTCGCCGCAGCTCCCGCCCGGATCGGGAACGCACCCTGCCAGCGCCAGCGCCGCTCCGCCGGCCGCGCCGCATACGGCGACAGCCCGCATCACCACCACAGCGCCACCGCGACCGCGCCGAGCACCGCCGCCCCGGCGACCATCGCGCGCCCGGCGATCGATTCACGCCGCGCCCGCGCATACCGCGGTCCGTCCGCCGCCGTGAGGTCCCCCGCGCCGAATCGCGCGTGCAGGTCGTCCGACGTCCTCGCCCCGTCCCACCACAGTGCCGCTCCCCCGACGGCCAACGCCCCGGCTCCGGCCGCGATCCACGGCGCCGCCCGGGCCCTCCGCGCCCGAGCGACGGCGTCCACGTGTACCGCCGCCCCGTCCTGCCCTCCGACAGCCTGCTCCGGCGCAGCGTTGGTGCTCGCCGCTCCGGTCGGACCCCCGTACGCGCCCCCGCTGAGCAATAGACACAGCAAGGTAAGGGCGGCTCGCATTGCGGGAATGCTCGCGTGCTCGAGTCGCCAAGGTCAAGCGCCCGTCGACGTCGACCCCAACCCCAACCCCGACCGCGACCCCGACCTCGACCCCGACCCCGACCGCGACCTCGACCCCAACCTCGACCGCGTCCCCAACCTCGACCCCGACGGCGACGCCGCCTCCTTGCCGCTCGGGGGAGGCCGTGTTACCCCGCCCGGGGATGGCGCGCTCCCCGAGACTGCACGCGACCGCACCGCAGCCCGAGACCGTCCCCGAGCTGCCTCGTCCGCAGTGGGGCGACGCGCTCCCGGAACCCGTCCTCAATACCCCCTGGCTGCGCTGGCTCGCGCCGCTCTCCGGCGAGCAGCGCTGCGTCGTGGCGCTGTGCGCGTTCGCGGCGCTTCTGTTCGTGCCGTGGCTGGGCGCGACGGGATTCTGGGACCCCTGGGAGCCGCACTACGGCGAGGTCGCGCGCGAGATGATCGCCCGCGGCGACTACCTGCATCCGTGGTGGGAGTCGGCGTACTTCTTCTCCAAGCCGGCGCTCGACCTGTGGCTGATGGCGGCGGGGATGCTCGCCGTGAACACCAACGGTCCCGATCGCTGGGTGGGCGTTTTCACCGAGTGGGGAGTCCGCCTGCCCTTTGCGGCGCTCTCCGCGCTCGGCGCCGTCCTGCTCTTCGTCGCCTCGAGCCGACTGATCTCCCGCCGTGCGGCGCTCCTCGGCGCCTTCGCCACCTTGACCGCGCCGCTCGTCGTCATGCTCGCCCGCCAGGCAGTCCCCGATCCCGTCTTCGTTGGCCTGCTCTCGGCGGCGATGGCGTGCCTGATGATCGCGCTCTTCGCGGAGCAGCCGGGCCCCGGTTGGGCGATCGCCTTCTACTGCTTGGTGGGCCTCGCCACGCTCTCCAAGGGGTTGCTCGGGTTTGCGCTC
>JBJMQJ010000032.1:0-3794 GCA_045802765.1 Myxococcales bacterium | reverse complement strand
GTGCTAGGGTCGGCAGGGCGTGGGCGAGATCATCGCATGCAGCTCCGGTCGGTGGTCTGCCCGGGCCTTCGCCTGCGCGCTCGCGCTCGCCGCGGCTTGCGCCCGGTACGCCGGGCCCGCCGACGCGAACTTCGCGAAGGCGCGCGACCTGTACCAGCAGCTCTATGCCAGCGACCTCGACGAGGCGTACGGCGATCCCGAGATGGACCAGGTCGTGTCGCTGTTGGAGAACGTGAACAAGCGTTCGGTCGACTCGCCCTCGGCACAGGCACTGCTCCACGCCATCGACCACGGCCGCGAGGAGCTGGCCAAGGTGCACGCCGAGCGGGAGAAGCTGCGCAAGGCGGCCGCCCAGATGGTCGCCGCGCCGAGCAACATCGATCCCAGCCGCGTGCTGGAGCAGCCCGACGCCGGTCCGCCGCAGGATCCGTACGGGCCTGCCGCCTCGGTCGCGCAGATCAACAAGGACACTGGCGGGTGCCTGGTGGCGGGCGAGCCGTTCCACGAAGGCGGCACCAACCGCAGCGGGACGCTGTACCGCCTGGCGCCGAATCCCATCTGCAGGGACCGGCTGCCGGGATTCGTCGGCCAAGCGGTGATGGTCTCCGACGGAAAGATCTACCGCCGCATCCTCGAGTCGCAGGTGCCGCATCCGCCACCTCCGTCGGCCGGCGCTCCCGGTGCCGGCATCGCGGGTCGCGGTGCGACGACGAGCCGCGCGGCCTCCGCTGGCGCGGACGCCGGGGTACAGGAGTACCTGGTCGTCCCCGGCGGCCCGCTTCCGCCAGGCGAGGCTGCGACCGCCACCGCGCGGGCCGGCACCGCTGACGGCGGATACTGAGCCGGGTTCCAGGCCGTCCGCCCAGTCGATGCGCAGCGCCGCGTCCCTGCCGCGGCGACTGGCGCGCCGCAGGAGGGTCTGTTAGGGAACTCCGCCCGATGGCGGAGCTGGCTTACACCTTCCTCAAGCTGTTGCCCCGCAACACGCTCTCCCGCGCCGTGGGGGCAGCCTGCCGCATTCCTGCGCCGCGGCCGTTGATGCGCGCCGTGATTCGCACCTTCGCGCGCAAGTACGGCGTCGACGCCACCGAGGCCGAGCAGGCGATCGAGGAATACCCCACCTTCACCGAGTTCTTCACGCGCCGGCTCAAGGCCGGCGCGCGTCCCATCGCGCCCGGAGCGCTCGTCCCGGTATCGCCGGTGGACGGAACCGTGGGCGAGGTCGGCGAGATCGTCGAAGGGCGGCTGCTGCAGGCGAAGGGCAAGCACTACACGCTCGCCGAGCTGTTCGGCGGGCCGCGGGCGGAGGTGGACGCCCGCCCGTTCGCGGGCGGAACGTTCGTGACGATCTACCTCGCCCCGTACGACTACCACCGCATCCATTCGCCCCTGGCCGGCTTCATCACCGGGTACGTCAACGTGCCGGGAACGCTGTGGCCGGTGAACGGGATCGGCGTGCGCAACGTGGAGCGGCTGTTCTGCGTCAACGAGCGCCTGACGACCTTTCTCGATACTCCGCGCGGACCTTCCGCGGTGGTGGCGGTCGGAGCGATGAACGTGGGCCGCATCCGCGCGGTGTACGACGACGTGGTGACCAACGCGCGGCGGACGCGCGCGGTCACTCGCAAGCAATACGAGAAGCCGATCCCGATCGACAAGGGTGCGGAGGTGGCCATCTTCGAGATGGGCTCCACCGTGGTGGTCGTCTTCGGTCCCGGGGTGAAGATCGCCGCGGGGGTGGCCCCGGGGCAGGCCATCAAGCTGGGCGAAAGGCTCGAGTGATGGGCCAGAAGATTTCGCCCGTGAAGGGCACTCGCGACGTCCTGCCCGGGGACACGTACCTCAAGAAGGACGATCCCTGGGTCCGCACCGGGCACCTGCACCTCATCGAGCAGGCGGCGCGCGAGCTGTTCCCGCTCTACGGATATCGCGAGGCGCGCACTCCGGTGCTCGAGCGGACTGCCCTGTTCGCCCGCGGCATCGGCGACGCAACCGACATCGTCGCCAAGGAGATGTACACCTTCGAGGATCGCGACGGCACGCAGGTCTCGATGCGGCCCGAAGGGACCGCGTCGCTGGTGCGCGCGTACGTCGAGCACGCCGTGCAGCAGCAGGAGCCGGAGACGAAGTGGTGGTACGCCGGACCGATGTTCCGCCACGAGCGGCAGCAGCGCGGCCGCTACCGCCAGTTCACCCAGATCGGGGTCGAGGCGCTCGGCTCGCCCGGGCCGCGGATCGACGCCGAGCAGATCGAGATGCTGGACCGCTGGCTGCGCGCGCTCGGCATCCCCTTCGAGATGCACGTCAACACGCTGGGAGATGCGCAGTGCCGCCCGGCGTACCGGGCAGCCCTGCAAGAGTACTTGCGCGCGCATTCCGCCGAGCTGTGCGAGGACTGCCGCAAGCGGACGGAGACGAATCCGATCCGCGTGCTCGACTGCAAGAACGCCGGCTGCCAGCAGGTCGCGGCGGGCGCCCCGAAGATGGAGCAATTCCTCTGCGCGCCTTGCCGCGAGCACTTCGACGCGCTTCGCGGCGGGCTCGACCGCCTGGGCGTTCCCCACAGGGTGGATCCCAAGCTGGTGCGCGGCCTCGATTACTATACGCGCACGACTTACGAGGCCATCGCCACGGCGGGGCTCGGGTCGCAGAGCACCGTAGCGGGCGGCGGGCGATACGACGGCCTGGTGCGCGAGCTGGGGGGCGGCGACGTTCCGGGCATCGGCTTCGCCGCCGGCGTCGAGCGGCTGGCGTTGCTCGTCGCGCAAGCGGGGCGGGAGCTGGCGGTCAAGCCGCTGGTGTTCTTCGCGCCGCTGGGACCGGAGGAGGAAACGCGCGCCGACGCCCTCGCGCTCGCGCTGCGCAAGGCTGGGATTCCAGCCGAGGTGTCGTTCCGGCGCAGCAATCCCGGCAACCAGATGAAGCGCGCGGATGCGCTGGGCGCGCGATTCGCCCTGGTCCTGGGCGACGCGGAGCTCAAGTCTGGCCGGGGAAAGCTGAAGGAGCTGAAGACGGGCGCCGAGCACGAGGTGGATCTCTCGGACCTCGCCGGCGCGCTGCGCAGGCTGCCGCCGTGACGCTGCTCTTCTGTATGCTTCTCGCCGTGCAGCCCCGATTCCTCGGTCCGCCGGAGAAGAAGCCCGATGCCGGAACGCCCCCTGCCGTGCGGGCGGCCGACGCGGCGCCGCCGCTGGCCGGCGAGCTGGAGGGTCCCGCCGGCAGCGAGCGGACCTTCGATCTGGGCGCGATCGTCGGACCGGCCGCGACCGATCCGGCGCGCGCGGTGCTGATCGCGTTCTTCGCGCGCGCGTGCGCGGGCTGCGCCGACGAGCTGCGGGTCGTCCGGGAGCTTGCGGCCGAGTACGGGCCTCGCGGCCTCCGCGCGGTGGTCGTCGACGTGGGAACGGATGGCCAGGATGCGTCGGTCGCGCTTGCCGATGCGCAAGGCGCGGCCATCCGGGTGATCGGCGATCGGCGCCAGGTCCTGGCACGGCGATGGCTTGGCGCGCGCCCGCAACTCCCCGCGCTGTTCGTCGTCGACCGCGACGCTATCGTTCGCGCCACCGCCGACGCCTGCGGTACGGACGCGATCGCCGCGCTGGGGGTCGCGATCGACCACGCCCTCGCGCGCTGAGCCGCGAGGCCGTTACCGGGAGCGCGCTTGCCGCGACCGCGCAGGCAAGAGCTGTTTGCCGATCTGTTCCAGTCCGCGCGGATGCTCCATCAGCGCCTTGGCGGCGTCGCCGTTCCGGCGCGCCCACCCCGCGAAGTCGTTGAGCGCGCCGCGGTGCTTG
>JBJMQJ010000328.1:0-5873 GCA_045802765.1 Myxococcales bacterium | reverse complement strand
GCCGAGGAGACGGACCCCGGCGGCCGTCCGGAATCGGGATCGGACGTTCCACGTCCGGACGCGCTGGCCAGGCGAGCCTCCAGCCGGCTAGAGTCGCGTCCGTCCAGGGAGGGGGGACATGCGAAACCATCGTCTGCGTACGGTGTCCGTCTCGATCGCGTGCTTGCTCGCGGCGTGTGGTGGCGGTGGTGGCGGGCAGGGAAGCGACTTCGGCGCCGGACTTGCCATCAACGTCTCGACGCTCTCGTTCTCGGCGACGGCGAACCAGGCTCCTCCGCCGCCGCAAACGGTGCTCGCGACGATCTCCGCAGCGGATGCCGCCACGATCGAGGTCGGCTACACGAACGGAAACGAGCCGGTCTCCTGGCTGGGCGCGACGATCACGACGCAGCCCAACGTGACCACCGCCACCGTGAGCTTCACCGTGATCCCGTTGTTCTCGCCCGGGACGTACACGGCCCACCCTTCGATCGGAATCTTCAGGAGCAACCACTCGCCGATCGCGGTGCGCACGCTGACTGTGACCTTCCAGGTGCTTCCGCAGCCGCCCAGCATCTCCTCGACCTCGGTGGCGATGACGATGCAGGCGAACAGCAACTTCGCCGCGCACCAGCAGCTTCTGGTCAGCGGGAGCGGCACCTGGACAGCGACGGTCAATTACACTTCAGGCGCGAATTGGCTCATGCTCGGGAATTTGAGCACGTTCCCGCAAACCGGCCCGGGTAACACCTTGCTCGATCTCTCGCCGGTGTTGACCACGCCGGTCGGGTCGTACGCCGCGACCCTGCACGTCGCGATCGCCGGCCAGACCTTCGACGTAGCTGTCACGCTCGACGTCGTGCCCTGACGGCGCTGCGCCACCGCGAACCTGACGGCGGGAGCCATTTGAGCTTGCTCCCCCTTCGACACTGAATTGTCGCGGCGGTAAGGTACCCGGCCGCCGCATCCATGCCCTGCCGACGACGTCACCGGGAGGACTGAACACGATGGCCGTCACGCTCACCGTCAACGGGCGACGCCGCACGGTTCCCGCAGCCCCCGACACGCCGCTGCTCTACATCCTGCGCAACGATCTCGAGCTCAATGCGGCCAAGTTCGGCTGCGGCATGGCGCAATGCGGAGCGTGTACGGTGCTCGTCGACGGCAAGCCCGTGCGCTCCTGCGTGACGCCCGCCGTGGCCGTGGTGAGCACGAAGATCACGACGCTCGAAGGCCTTGGGTCGGGAACCAAGCTGCACCCGCTGCAGCAGGCGTTCATCGACGAGCAAGCAGCGCAGTGCGGGTACTGCATCGCCGGCATGTTGATGTCGGCCAAGGCGCTGCTCGACGAGACCCCGCGTCCAAGCGAGGCCGAGATCCGGCAGGCGCTCGCCGGGAACCTGTGCCGTTGCGGGACACACAACCGCATCGTGCGCGCGATCCAGCGGGCGTCGAAGGAGATGTCACCATGAGCGCCGCCAATCGAGGCATGACGCGGCGCCGCTTCCTCGGGCAGACCGCCGCGCTGACGGTGGGCTTCACGCTAGCGCCGCTCGTCCGCGGGCTGGCGCAGGCTCCTTCGCCCCTGCCGGGAAGCCTGCAGAAGAACCGCATGCTCGACGGGTGGCTGCGCATCAATCCGGACGGGACCGTGACCGCGTTCACCGGCAAGGTGGAGATCGGCCAGGGGATCGTGACGGCGCTCGCCCAGATCGCCGGCGACGAGCTCGAAGTCGACCTGGCGCGCATCGAAATGGTCTCGGGCGACACCGCGCGCACTCCCGACGAAGGCGTCACCTCGGGTAGCCGGTCGATCGAGGAATCGGGATCGGCGCTGCGCCTCGCCTGCGCCGAAGCGCGCGGCATCTTGCTCGAGACGGCCGCCGCCAAGCTGGGCGCAAACGTCTCCTCGCTGCGCGTCGAGGACGGCGTCATCCTCGGGCCCGGCGGCGCCCGCGCGACGTACTGGGAGCTCACCACCGACGCGATGCTCAAGCGCGAGGCCACC
Organism: Myxococcales bacterium; assembly: GCA_045802765.1. GTDB lineage: Bacteria > Myxococcota > Myxococcia > Myxococcales > 40CM-4-68-19 > VBKO01. The sequence continues at coordinate 3,886 of JBJMQJ010000328.1, read as the reverse complement.
GCCAAGGCGAAGCCCAAGCCCGTTTCCGAGCACCGCTTCGTCGGGAAGAGCATTCCGCGCCGCGACATCCCGGCCAAGGTCAGCGGCGGCCCCGCGTACGTTCACGACATGCGCCTTCCCGGCATGCTCTTCGGCCGCGTCGTCCGGCCGCCCTCGCCACGGGCGCGGCTCGTCTCGGTGGACGAGCACGCCGCGCGGGCCATGCCGGGCGTCGTCGCCGTCGCCCGCGACGGCAGCTTCCTGGCCGTCGCCGCGGAGCACGAGGAGCAGGCGATCGCGGCCGCGCGGGCCTTGCGCAAGAGCGCGAAGTGGCAACAGACGGCTTCGCTGCCGCCCTCGGGCCGCAAGCTGTTCGAGCACCTCAAGCGTCAGCCCGCGCAGGACGCGCTGGTGAGCCAGAAGAACGATGCCGCCGCCCCGGCGGTGAAGACGCTCGAGGCGACGTTCACGCGACCCTTCCAGGCGCACGCGGCCATCGGTCCGTCCTGCGCCGTCGCGCAATGGCAGGACGGCAAGCTGCACGTCTGGAGCCATACGCAGGGAGTGTTTCCGCTGCGCGGCGAGCTGGCCAAGGCGCTCAAGCTGCCGGCGACCGCCATCACCGTCACGCACCGCGAGGGCTCGGGTTGCTACGGCCACAACGGCGCCGACGACGTGGCCCTCGATGCGGCGCTGTGCGCGCGCGGGACGAATGGCCGCCCGGTCAAGCTGCAATGGATGCGCGAAGACGAGTTTCGCTGGGAGCCGTACGGCTCGGCGATGGTGATCGATCTGCGCGCGGGCCTCGATGTGCATGGCAACGTCGTGGACTACCAGCACGAGCTGTGGAGTCACACGCACAGCACGCGTCCCGGCGAGTCGGACGGGACGAACCTGCTCGCCGCCTGGCATCTGAAGGACGCGCAGCGACCGGGATCGGCGCGCAACATTCCCCAGCCCGCCGGCGGAGGCGATCGCAACGCCATTCCGCTCTACGTCTTTCCGCGCCAGCGCGTGATCAATCACTTCCTGCCCGAGATGCCGGTGCGCGTCTCGGCGCTGCGCACGCTCGGGGCCTACGCCAACGTGTTCGCCATCGAGTCGTTCATGGACGAGCTCGCCGCGGTGGCCGACGCCGACCCCGTCGAGTTTCGCCTCCGGCACCTGGTCGATCCGCGCGCCAAAGCGGTCATCGAAGCGGTGGCCTCCAAGGCCGGCTGGCGCCCCAAGCAAGCCGGAGATGGAAAGCGCGGACGCGGCATCGGCTTCGCGAAGTACAAGAACCTCGCCGCGTACGTCGCGGTCATCGTCGAGGCCGAGGTCGATCGCGCGACCGGCGCCGTCAAGGTCCCGCGCGCGTTCGCCGTCGCCGACGCGGGGCTGATCATCAACCCCGACGGTCTAGCCAACCAGATCGAGGGCGGCGTCATCCAGTCGACCAGCTGGACCTTGCGCGAAGCCGTCTCGTACGACAGCAGCCGCGTGCTGACGCGCTCCTGGGCGGACTACCCGATCCTGCGCATGACCGAGGTCCCCTCGGTGGAGGTGTCGCTGATCGACCGTCCCGAGGAACGGCCGGTCGGGTCCGGCGAGTCCGCCCAGGGACCCACGGTCGCCGCCATCGCCAACGCGGTGGCCAACGCGACGGGCCGGCGCATCCGCGACTTGCCCTTCACGCCGGAACGGGTCAAGTCGGCGCAGACGTAAGGAGGATCCATGGGCCGCATCGGTGTGGTCGCCACGGTTTCGCTGCTCGTCGTCTCTTGCACGAACGGCCGTAGCCGGCCGACTCCGGACCAGTTGAAGCCGCTCGACCGCGCTCTCGCGGCGATGGGAGGCGAGGAGAAGGTGCGGGCCCTCCAGACCATCGTCGTGAAGGGCACGGCGAGGCACTGGGAGCCGCACCAGTCGGTGCTACCGGACGGAGAGATGCGCCTCGCGGGCGACTCGACGTTCGTCGTTTCGCGGAGCTTCTCCAGCGGGGCAGCGCGGATCGAGTGGGACCGCAAGCTCGTCTACCCCTCTCCACGCGAGTACCGGTTCACCGAGGTCGTGACGCCCTCCGCCGGATACGTGGACGGGATCGATACGACCTCGCGCACCAAGCGGGACCTCGACTCGAATCCGCCGCGCCATTCGATGTCGGGCATGCGCCTCGCCGCGGCGCAGCGCGAGCTCCTGCGCAGCTCGCCGCGGCTCATCCTCGACATGAAATCGGCTCCCGACTCCCTCCGGGAGCACACCCCGGTGAACCCGCGTGGGCCGGCGCTCGACTATCGGGTCGGAGAGGTCGACTTCACCGTGTTCTTCGATCCCGAGACCGGGCTGCCCGCCCGCGTCCGCACGCTCGACGCCGACAACGTCGAGGGCGACTCGGCCTACGACCTCGTCCTCTCGGATTGGCGCGACGTCTCGGGCGTGAAGATCGCGCACCAGCAGAGTTACCAGCTCAATGGCCGCCAGGTCGTCCAAATCAAGTACGACGAGGCGCAGGTCAACGGTAGCGTCCCTTCGGCGCAACTCGAGGTGCCCGCCGAGCTGCGGGCGAAAGCGGCCAAGCCGGCGGCGGGCAAGGTGCCGTACCAGTGGGTCATCCGGCGGCAGTTCATCGGCACGTACCTCGACTCCGACGCGGTGAACTTCGATTCGGACGCTGCCGCCGGTCTGCGGCTGTCGGAGCTGGCTCCCGGCGTTTCGCAGGTGGTCGGCGGAACGCACAACGCGCTCGTCGTCGAGATGGCCGATCACCTGATCGTGTTCGACGCGCCCATCAACGAGTGGCAATCGCGCTGGACCATCGACGCCGCCCGGGCGAAGTATTCCGGTAAGCCGATCAAGTACCTCGTGCAGACGCATCACCACATGGACCACGCCGGCGGCGCGCGGACGTATGTCGCCGAGGGCGCCTACGTGCTGGTGGGCCTGCGCAACCGGGTCCACTTCGAGAACGTCTTCACGGCGCCTCACCGGCTCGACGGCGACCTGTTGCAACAGCACCCGCGGTCCCTTCCCCTGCAACTGGAGGAGATCGACGACCGGAGGGTGCTGAACGACGGCAAGCGCACCGTCGAGATCCTCCGAGTGGAGAATCCGCATGCCGAAGGCATGCTGATCGGCTACCTCCCAGGGAACCGCCTCGGCTGGGTGGCTGACCTGTGGAGCCCGGGGCGAGACAAGCTCGGCGACAAGCCGACGCCCGGGCAGGCCGCGCTGGTGGTCGCGGTGAAGCGGCTCAGCTCCACGCCGGAGCGCTTCGCCGGGGGGCACGGCACGGTGGCCGACTATGCGCCCCTCGCCGCGCTGGCGGAGCAGCGCCAAGCGTCGAAGTGAGGGACCGCTCGCCTCGTGGCGGGTGATCGCAGCCGCGCCGCGGTGGCGCGGCTCCTGTGGGACGAGAACGGCGCGCGGAGAGTGCCTCCTGCCGCGACGTTCGACCGAACCGTCTCCGCGCTGCCGCGCGGGGAGCTGGAGCGGATCTGCGAGCTCAACCCGTCCGGTCCCGTCTACTTCATTCCCACGCCGCCGTTCCTGCGCGCGCTGGCGCGCCTCATCCGCTCGCGCGGGGCGCGACGGATCCTGGAAGTCGCGGCTGGGGACGGACATCTGACGCGCACCCTCTCGGCGTACGCGCCGGACCTGCGCGTCATCGCGTCGGACTCCGGGAAGTGGCAGCGGCCTCAGGCGCGGATGAGCCCGCGCGAGCGCCGCGAGCTGCGAGGGACGGCGGTCGCCGGCATCCGGCCCGGACCGGAGGTGGTGCGGCTCGGCGCACGCGCCGCCATCGAGCGGTTCCGGCCGGACCTCGTGCTCGCCTGCTGGCTTCCGCCAGGGCCGTTGCTGGGGCGCATCCTGCGCGCCTCCGACCGGGACGTTCTCGAGATCGGCGCCGGGAGCGGAATCACCGGCG
>JBJMQJ010000327.1:0-7797 GCA_045802765.1 Myxococcales bacterium | reverse complement strand
GACTTCAGCCCCGGCTCGGAGAACCCGAGCGATCCCTCCGCCGACGACCGGTCCTTCCACCGCATCGCCTTCTGGGAGAACCGCTACCACCGCGTGGTCGCCGGGGTGCGCATGGTGACCGGTTCGGTCTTGTTCGGGGTGGAGGGCGGCGTCGCGTTCGGCACCAACCCGGTCCAGCACGACAGCGTGCCGGGCGGTGTTTCGACGCAGTTCACTCGCGTTTGGTCCGCGTCCGCCCGCCTGGGCACGACGTTCTAACCCGACGGCTCGCTCGGGTTGACCCGCTCTGCCGCCGCTGGCGCTCTTCGATCCTGTAAATCAGCGAAAGCGCGCCAGCATGACGTCCGGGGCGTTGGTGATGATCCCCGTGGCGCCTGTCTCGTGCAATGCGACAGCGCGCTCCGGGTCGTCCACCGTCCAGGCCGCGACCAGGTAGCCCCGCCGCCGCCAGGAGCGCACCGCGGCGGACGTCGCCAGCACGTCCTCCGGATGGAGAGAGCACGCGCCGAGGAAGGGCGCCGCAAGCGCGTGCCGGAGCGCGAACGACGAGTCCTGCTCGAAGAGGAGCGCGCGAGGCACCTCCGGCGCGAGCGCCCGCGCCCGCCACAGACAGAACGGATTGAAGCTGGAGAAGAGCACGCGGCCGGCGGCGCCCGTTTCCCGGACCACGGCGACGGCCGCGGCGGTGAGTCCCCGGTCGTCGGCGCGATCGCACTTGAGCTCCACGTTGACGAGCAGCGTGGGCGCCGTTTGCGCCAGCACCTCGGCCAGCAACGGGACGCGCTCGCCGCGGAACCTCTCGGAAAAACGGGCGCCCGCATCGAGGGTGCGGACCGTGGACCACGGCGTCTCCGCGAGGAGCGCCGCATGGCCCGTGGTCCGGCCCAGCGACTCGTCGTGGAGCACCACGACTTCCCCGGTCGCGCAGCGCTGCGCGTCGAGCTCGACGCCGTCCGCGCCCATCTCCCCAGCGAGCCGGAAGGCGGCCAGCGTGTTCTCCGGCGCCGCCCGCGATGCGCCGCGATGCGCCCAGACGAGCGGCCGCCCGGCCCGCGACAAGTGCTGCGGCGAGGTCCGGCCCGTGCTAGCGTTCAACCCGCGCACCTGGAAGGAGCAGCGTACATGGGAAATCTCGGGTTCGGCGAGCTCCTGCTCATCTTTCTCGTGGTGCTGCTCGTCTTCGGGGCGAGCAAGGTCCCGCAGCTCGGCGACGCTTTGGGCCGCGGGATCCGCAACTTCAAGCGGTCGATGAGCGGCGACGACGCCATCGACGTCACGCCCAAGAAGATCGACGAGGGGACTCCGCAGCAGCCGGCCGCCGCCGACAAGTCCGCCCAGCCCGCCCCCACTCCGAAAAAGTAGCCGCCACCGACTGTCGCGCGCCGCTTCTTGCCGGACTGGGCGCTTTTGACCGCCAGCCGCCCGCCCCCAGCCGCCACCCGATCTTCATTCTGTCGCCGGTCCGGTCCGGTGCGCCAGGAGGAGCCGCGCTTGCACCCGGACTTCGGAGGAGATGGTCCCGTCCGAGGCGATCTGCCGCAGGTCGGGCGTGGTGAGGATCGCCAGGGCGGAGATGGCGAGCGACGGCGGGCTGTACGGGTTCTGCGCCAGCGCCTTGCGCACCCTCCGGTTGGTCGCCCAGCGCCGCGACCGGAACACCTCCTGCAGCACCGCCGCGCGCACCGGCCTCCGCGACGCGGCGACCAGCGCCTCGCGCTCGGTGCAGCGGGGGTTTTCCAGCAGGTTGCGCACCACCATCGGGTCCTGGTCCTGCGCCAGCCGGACGAGGAGGTCGCGGTTGCGGCCGCGCGCCAGCGCCTTGCGCTCGCCCAGGCTGCGCGCGCGCATCTCCCGGTCCACCCAACCTTCCTTGTCCAGGTCGAACGTCCGTACCGCGCCGCTCGGCGTGAAGAGCGCGGCGACCGCCTGGGTGCCCTTCGCGTCTGCCGCCGAGCGGAGCCGGACGGTCAGATCCTCGGGAACGAAGGTGTGCAGGCCGCGGAGCAGCCCTTCCAGCGCGGCGGAGTGGGGGTCGCTCCGCCGGTGGGTCCGCCGGAGCAGCTCGTCGAGCGCAAGGACCGCCTCGTCCTCCGGCAGCTCAGCCAGGAACTCGGCCGCGCGGCGCGCGCGCAGCTCGAGGTCGTCGATGGCGCCGAGCAGGCGCGAGATGCGCTCTGCGGCGTCCACCGGCGCTACTTGGTCGCCTCGGCGGTGCGGTGCGGCGACCAGGCGTCGATCGGCTCGAGCTTGAGGTGCAGCCGGTGGCGCTGGAGATCGATGGGCGGATCGGCGATCACCGCGAAGAACGGAAGGCTGGCTCCCGGCGGGAGCCGGCGTTCCCCCTCGGCGCCGAGGAGGGTGCGTTGGAGCCTGTCCGCATCGGCCGCCCCGCGCAGCGCGTAGACGTCCTCGGCGCTCGGCTCCGCGCCGGCGATCGCCTCCGCCTTTCCCTCGGTTTCGCCTCCGGCGACCAGCTCCGCGACCACCCGGACGGGTCCGTGGGGCTTGCGGCTCCGGTTCTCCACCCGCCCCCGCACGTAGAAGACGGGCTTGCCCGAGGCCGTGTCGTACAACCCGCTGACCACGCGCGTCGCAACCACGTCGGCGCGCGCGGTCGTCCCCAGCCAGCCCGACGATCCTTCGTCGGAGAGGGCGGCGACGAGCATCACGACCACCGCCAGGGCGGCGCCGACCAGGCCCGTCAGGGCGCTGGAGATCAGCTCCCGCCTGGCCGAAGGCGGCGGCTCGGGCGGCTTCTGGAAGATCGACTTGTACTGCTTGCCAGATTTGCCCTGTTTGTCCGTGCGGGGCTTCTCGACGGGCTTGGAGTCGGGCCTCGCGGCCGCGGCCCGCTGCCCGCCGCCGGTGCCTTCGAAGGGGTCGAGCGAGAAATCGAGAGCGCCGCTGCTGCCTTTCTTCTCCAGGGCGGACTCGTCCAGCTCCAGCCCCGACGACGAATCGGCAGGCTCGCGCACCGGTCCGGTCTTCGGCTTGCGGCGGCCGTCGGCCTCGAGCGGACCCGTCTTGACCTTGGCGGCCGCCGCGCCGATCGGGCCTGTCTTCGGCTTGGGCGCGGAGCTCTCGTTTCCCACCGGCCCCGTCTTCGGGCGCGCGGCCGCGGGCTCCTGCTTCATCGGTCCGGTCTTCGTCTTGGAGGTCACCGGCCGCTCGGGCGCGAGCGGGCCTGTCTTGGGCTTCACCGGCGCCATCGGCTCGTCGTCGAGGCCCAGGTCGAGCGAGTCGAAGTCGATCCCGGACTTCGGCTTCGCGGACGGGGACTCCCCCGTCAGCTCCGACATCCCGAACAGATCGTCCACGTCCAGCCGGCTGCCCGCGTTGTCCTTGGTTGGAGAGGAAGGTTTCGAGGGACGGGCGGCGCCGCGAGGCGGCTTCGCCGGGGCAGGAGAGGCGCCGACCGGCCCGGTTCCGCCGCGGCGCGGCGCAGCGACCGGCGGGTCCAGCGAAGACAGGTCGATGGTGTTGCCCTCGGTGGCCGGCGAAGCGGGTTCGGCGGCGCCCGACTTCTTCACCGAGAACACATCTTTGCAGCTGCTGCAGCGGACGCGGACGCCGCGCTCGCCCACTTTCTCGTCGGCGACGCGGAAGCGGGTCTGGCAGCTCGGGCACTGGACGACCACGCTTCCATTCTCGCAGCGTGAAAGCGACCGTGACAAGGAATCGGCAGAGGCGGAGGACGCACTCCGCCGCGCCTTGACACACATCGGCACCTGTGGGGGAATCGCGCTCCGGCGCTTCGCGTCAGAGGCGCCCTTGGAGCTTCCCGATGAACGAGCAGGAGCAGGCAGCGGCGCCCCAGGGCGGAAGCGAGACGCCGGAAGGGCGCAAGGAGCCCAAGGTCATCAAGCGGTACACGAACCGCAAGCTGTACGACACCGTCGAGAGCCGATACGTCACGCTCGACGAGATCGCGCAGATGATCAAGGGCGGCGCCGAGGTGAAGGTGCTCGACAACCGGACGAAGGAGGATCTGACCTCCGTCACCCTGGCGCAGATCATCTTCGAGGAAGAGAAGAAGCGCTCGCAGATGCCGCTCGGCGTCCTGCGCGAGATCATCCGCCACGGCGGGGAGGCGGTGGCGGTCTTCTACCAGGACAAGGTGGGTAGCAAGCTCAGCGAGCGCATCGAGGAGATGAAGAACCGCACCGACGCGCTGCGCGAGAACATCGAGCAGAGGGTGCGCGGCGTCACTTCCCTCCTCCGCGGGTCGGAGGAGAAGGGCTCGAGCCCGGTCAAGGAGGTCCTGGCCGCCGGGCAGACTGCGGTGGAGGAGCTGCGCGCCAAGGTCGACCAGAGCGTCAAGCAGGCGCTGGACTCGTTCGGCAGCGGCGCGATGGCGCAGGAGATCGACAAGCTGCAGCGCAAGATCGAGGCGCTGGAGAAGAAGGTGGAGCAGATCGGCAAGTGACGGCGCTGGCGGAGGCCCTGCTGCCCTTGTACCGCGGGTACCTGCGCCGCCTGCACGAGATGGCAGCCCGCATTGGCGACGAGGCCGTCCTGCGCGAGCCGATTGCCCGCGACGAGTCGCGCGGCCTCGTCCGCCACGAGACGGGGTTCGTCTTGCGCTTCGACGTCGCCGATTCGCGCAGCGGCGAGACGTTCGAGGTGCACGGCGCGCGCCCGGACGATCCCGCGGAGCGCGAGGTCCGGGTGGGCGCGATGCGGTTCGTGCTCCAGCCGGGCAACTGGGAGGAGCTGACGCTCCGATGCGTGTTTGCCGCCTCGCCGCCGGAAGCCGACCTCGCGGCGCTGGCCGAGCTGGTCCGGGGGTGGGCGGTGCTCGCCGCCAACGGCGGGTTCGCGACGAGCGGCGAGGACGCGGTGGCGGCCGGCGCCGGTTGGACGGGCCGGCTGCACTCGGCCGCGGTGCGGCTCGACGGCGCGGAAGTGGTGGCCTCGCTCGATCTCGGCACCTGCCCGCCCGCGGCCTTCGGGCCGCTCGGCGATGCCCTCGCGGCGTTCGGGCGCGAGCGTTCGCCGCTCGACCGCGTGGTCATCGGCGGACGAGAGCGCGAAGACTCCTGACACGCGATGTCAGGGGGCCGGAGTACACTGCGGCGCGTGCTGCCAGGGTTCCATCCCACCGTCGCCGAATGGTTCCAGCGCCGCTTCGGCACGCCCACCGAACCGCAGGCGGCGGGCTGGCCGCGTATCCAGGCGGGCGAGGACACTCTCATCGCCGCGCCGACGGGCTCGGGGAAGACGCTGGCCGCCTTCCTCGCCTGCCTCGACGCGATGATCCGGCAGGGCGAGTCGCTCCCGGGCGAGACGCAAGTGGTCTACGTCTCCCCTCTCAAGGCGTTGGCGAACGACGTGCGCAAGAACCTGCTCGAGCCGCTCGCCGAGCTGCGCGCGCTGGGCGTCCCGGACATCCGCACGGCGGTCCGCACCGGCGACACGGCGCAGGCCGAGCGCCAGCGCATGGTCAAGGCGCCGCCGCACGTGCTGGTCACCACGCCCGAGTCGCTCTACGTGCTGCTCACTTCCGAGAGCGGCCGGCGCATGCTGTCCACCGTGCGCACGGCGATCGTCGACGAGATCCACGCGGTCGCGCGCGACAAGCGCGGCGCGCACCTCGCGCTCTCCCTCGAGCGGCTCGAGGCGCTCTGCAAGGCGCGCCCCGTCCGCATCGGGCTTTCCGCTACCCAGCGGCCCGTCGAGGAGATCGCGCGTTTCCTGGTCGGGACCTCGCGGGTCGAGCCCGATGGGACGCCGCGCTGCGCGGTGGTCGACGTCGGGCGCAAGCGGACCTACGACGTGCGCATCGAAGTGCCGGACCAGGAGCTGTCCGCCGTCGCCTCCAAGGAGCAGCGCGACGAGGTGTGCGACCGCGTGGCGCAGCTCATCCGCGAGCACCGCACGACGCTGGTGTTCGTCAACACGCGGCGGCAGGTGGAGCGCATCGCCCACGCCCTGGGCGAGCGCCTGGGGGAGGACCAGGTCTGCGCGCACCACGGGAGCCTCTCGCGGGGGATGCGGCTCGCCGCCGAAGAGAAGCTGAAGCGTGCCGAGGTGAAGGCGGTGGTCGCCACCGCCTCGCTGGAGCTGGGCATCGACATCGGCGCGGTGGAGCTGGTCGTCCAGCTCGACTCGCCGCGTTCTCTCTCCGTCGCCCTGCAGCGCATCGGCCGCGCGGCGCACACGCGGCACGGCATTCCCAAGGCGCGGCTCTTTCCGCTCACCCGCGACCAGCTTGTCGAATGTGCCGCCCTGGTACGCGGCGTCCGCGCCGGGCGGTTGGAGGAGACGCGGATTCCTGCGCACCCGCTCGACGTGATGGCGCAGCAGATCGTCGCCATCGCGGCCTGCGAGGAGATCTCCGAGGACGCCCTCTATACGCTCGTGCGGCGCGCCTGGCCCTACCGGGAGCTTTCGCGCAACGACTTCGACGCGGTGGTGGAGATGCACGCGGAGGGCGTCGCGCGCAGGGCGGGGCGTCTCGTCGGCGCGCGCCTGCATCGCGACGGTCTGTCGCGGACGGTGTCCGGCCGCCGCGGGTCGCGCCTGGCGGCGATGACCAGCGGTGGGGCGATCCCGGATACCGCGCAGTACCAGGTGGTCGCCGAGCCCGAGGGGGTGGTGATCGGGCAGCTCGACGAGGACTTCGCCATCGAGAGCCTGGCCGGCGACGTGTTCCTGCTGGGGAACGATTCGTGGCGCATCCGGCGCGTGGAGGCGGGCCGCGTGCGAGTCGAGAACGCGCACGGCGCTCCTCCCAGCGTGCCGTTCTGGAACGGCGAGGCTCCGGGCCGCACCGCCGAGCTGTCGCAGGTGGTGTCCGAGCTGCGCGCCGAGATGGAGCCCATGCTCGGCGACGGTGGCGGGGCGAGTGCCTGGGCGATGCGCGAGTGCGGCCTTGCGCAGGCAGGAGCGGAGCAGATCGTCTCGTACCTCGCCGCCGGAAAGGCCGCCCTCGGGGCGCTGCCCACCCAGGACGTGCTCGTCGCGGAGCGCTTCTTCGATGACGCCGGCGGGATGCAGCTCGTCGTGCACGCCCCGTTCGGAGCGCGGCAGAACCGGGCCTTCGGACTGGCGCTCCGCAAGAGCTTCTGCCGGACGTTCGACTTCGAGCTGCAGGCGGCCGCCACCGACGACGCGGTGCTGCTCTCGCTCGGCCCGCAGCACAGCTTCCCCTTGGAGAGCATCTTCGACTTCGTCCACCCCTCGCGGCTCGACGAGGTGCTCACCCAGGCCGCGCTGCAGGCGCCCATGTTCGGCGTGCGCTGGCGCTGGAACGCGACGCGGTCCCTGGCCCTCTTGCGGCACACGGGAGGCCGCAAGGTGCCGTTCAACATCCTGCGCATGAGAAGCGACGACCTGCTCGCGCAGGTCTTCCCGGCGCAGGTCGCTTGCCAGGACAATGCCGGGACCGCGCCCATCGAGCCCGTCGATCACCCTCTGGTGAACGAGACGCTGCGCGACTGCCTCCACGAGGCGATGGACTGCGAGGGCCTCCGGGCGCTGCTCCACCGCATCGTGGGACGCGAGGTCCGCCTCATCGCGCGCGATCTACCCGAGCCCTCGCCGCTGGCGCACGAGGTCCTGAACTCCGCCCCGTGGGCGTACCTCGACGACGCGCCGCTCGAAGAGCGCCGCTCCCGGGCCGTGTCGCTCAGGCGCACGCTTCCGGAGAAGGACGGCGACCTGGGCGCGCTCGACCCGGCTGCCATCGCCGAGGTCGCGGAGCAGGCCTGGCCGGAGGTGCGCGATGCGCGCGACCTGCACGACGCGCTCCTGTGCCTGGGCCTGCTTCCCGACGCCGAGGTGCCGCCCGGCTGG
>JBJMQJ010000326.1:0-17577 GCA_045802765.1 Myxococcales bacterium | reverse complement strand
CTGCTCGCGCGCGTGGGCGCGTACTACCACGACATCGGCAAAGGCAAGAACCCGCTCTTCTTCGGAGAGAACCAGAAGGGCGACAACCGCCACGACGCCATCGAGCCGCAGATGAGCGCCAGGCTGATCCACCGCCACGTGACCGACGGCGTCGAGCTCGCGCGCAAAGCCAAGCTGCCGCAGGCGGTGATCGACTTCATCCTGCAGCACCACGGGACGCGGCTGATCGGCTACTTCTTCCACAAGGCGAAGGAGGAGGCGGAGCGCAAGGGTGAGCCTCCCCCGCCCGATGCGGCCTTCCGCTACGCCGGGCCCAAGCCGCAGTCGCGCGAGGCGGCCCTGGTCATGATCGGGGACATGGTCGTCGCCACCTCGCGCAACGTGACCGAGGGGAACGAAGGCACGCTGCGCCAGCTCGTCGACAGGGCCATCCAGCAGATCGCCGCCGACGGCCAGCTGGTCGAGTGCGAGCTGACCCTGCGCGATCTCGATCTCGTCGCGGGCAGCTTCGCGCAGACGCTGCACGGGATCTACTCGGCGCGGCCCGAGGCGCCGCCCGACGCGCGCCCCCCGCTCCGCGTGCTCGAGCCAGCGCCGGCGCGCGCGGCGGGAAAGTAGGGCGCCCGGCGAGGGCGCGCGATGCGCTCCGGCCTGCGCGGCGTCTCGCGCAACGTCTTCCTGCTCGGCCTGGTGTCCCTCTTCGGCGACGTCTCGAGCGAGATGGTGGTGCCGCTCCTCCCCGCGTTCCTGGTGGCGCTGGGCGGCGGCGCCGAGGCCCTGGGAATCATCGAGGGCGTCGCCGAGGCCACCGCGAGCTTGTTCAAGTACTTCTCGGGCCGCTGGTCCGATAGGGTCCGGCGCCTGCTTCCGCTCGCGATGGCAGGCTACGGCATCGCCGCGCTGGCGCGGCCGCTGCTGGCCGTTGCCAGCGCGCCCTGGCACGTGTTCGCCGTGCGGTGCGTGGATCGGGTGGGGAAGGGGATCCGCACCTCGCCGCGGGACAAGCTTCTCGCCGCCAGCGCCGACCCCGAGCGCCTTGCCGAAGCGTATTCGTTCCACCGTGGCATGGATCACCTGGGCGCCGCGATCGGGCCGCTCGTCGCGGCGGCGCTGCTGCTGCTCTGGCCGGGCGAGCTGAGGCGGGTGTTCGCGCTGGCGGCGATCCCGGGAGCGCTGGCCGTCGCGTTGCTCTTCGCGGTGCGGGAAATCGACGATCATCCCCTTGCGGCTCGCGGCGTGCGGCCCGCGGAAGATGCATTCGCGGGCGGTTCCCCGTCCCTGGAGACGGTCTCCGGCTCTGCCGCAGCTCGCAACTCGCAAGCCGCAAGCCGAATACCGCGGCGGCTGCTCGCCTCGATCTTCGTCTTCACCGTGGGGAACTCGACCGACACGCTCCTGCTCCTGCGCGCGCACGGGCTGGGCGTTTCGACCGCGCTCCTTCCCGCGCTGTGGACCGTGCTGCACGTGGTGCGCGCCGCCACTTCGTGGCAACTCGGCCGGCTCGCCGATCGTCTGGGCCGCCGCGCGGCGCTCGCAACCGGCTGGGCGTGGTACGCGGTCTGCTATCTGGGATTCGCGTTTGCCTCGGTCCACTGGCACGCCTGGGCGCTCTTCGCGGCCTACGGCCTGGTCGCCGGGCTGACCGAGGGCACCGAGCGCGCGCTCGTTGCCTCGGCGGTACCGCAAGGCAGCCGCGGGCGCGCTCTGGGCGTCTACAACCTCGTCTCGGGGACGGGCCTGCTCGTCGCGTCGGTCGTGGCGGGCGAAGTGTGGGACCACGCCTCTCCGGCTGCGGCGCTGGGCCTCGGCGCCGCGCTGGCGGCGGCGGCCGCGTCGCTTCTCCTCGCGCGGGCTTAGCGCTCCGCAGCCCGCCTGAACTTCTCGCGCACGGGTTCCGCGCCCTCCGGCGCGTGTCCAAGTTCGCCCGGTGGAGGTGACATGCGCGTAGCGGAAGGGCGCGTGGTCTCGCTCGAGTATCTGGTACGGCTCGGGAACGGTCAGGTGGTCGAGACGAGCTTGGGAAAGGAACCCATCGAGTACCTTCACGGCGGCGGCCAGATCCTGCCGGCGCTCGAGCGCGCCCTGGAAGGCTTGCGCGAAGGCGAGCAGGCCGCCTTCAGCATTCCCTGCGAGGACGCATACGGGACGCGCAAGGAAGACAACGTCATCACGCTGCCGCGCGGGCTGTTCCCGGCCGACGTCGAGCTCAAGCCCGGCGTATGCCTGTACGCGCGCGCCGCCGGCGGGCAGAGCTACCCGATCACCGTCCGCGAAGTCCGCGAGGACACGGTGCTGGTCGATCTGAACCACCCGCTCGCCGGCGAGCGCTTGTACTTCGAGGTGACCATCCGCGCCGTCCGTCACGCCGGCTCCGAGGAGATCTTCGCCGGCAAGCCCCACGAAATCGAATTCGTGTAAGCCACACCAATTGCACCACGGAGCACACGGAGCCCACGGAGGATTGAGTGCTCCTCCGATCGAGCACGCCTGCCCGATTCACGACGCAAAAAGATCTCCGTGCGCTCCGTGAGCTCCGTGGTGCAATCTTTTCGGACCCTGCGGCTCTCAGCGCGCCAGCAGTTCGAGGAAGCGCGCGGCTTCGACTGCCCGGCCGGGGGGAGCGTTCTGGCCGAGGCGGAGGAAGGCGTCGCGCGCCGAGGCCATGTCGCCGAGGTGCCAGGAGGCAAGGCCGAGCATCCGGAGCGCCTCCTGCTCGAAGAGGGCGCCGGGCAGCTTGCGCGCAAGGGCCTTTCGCACCGTTTCCGCGCAAGCAACCCAGTCGGCGCGGTTCTGCAACTGCTTGGCAAGCAGGTACGGCGGAAGCCCCTCGGCGCGTTCCTGCGCCTCCAGGTCCGCCAGCAGGCGCAGCGTCTCGGGTCCGGTCTCGCCGTCTGCGAGCAGCGGGCGCAGCGCCGGCCAGCGGTGCGGATCCTCCATCGCCCACCGGCGCGCGAAGAGCGCGCGCTCCTGCGGCTCGGGCTGCACCAGCGCGCGCGCCTCCTCGTACCGTTGGCTTGCCGCCGCGCCGTCGCCTTTGCGCCAGGCAGCGTCTCCCGACTCGACCAGCAGGGCCGCGCGGAGCGGCTGCGACAGCTTCGGATGCGCGAGCGCGCGACGCTCCGTTTGCAGCGCGGAGGCCTCGTCGCCCGCGCGGAGCTGCGCGCGTCGCAGCTGGAGGAGGAGCCGCGGATCGTCGGCCTCGAGCTGCACGCAACGCGACCAGAGCTGGACGGCGGTGCGTGGATCGCCGGCGCGCTGCGCCTCATGCTCGAGCCCGGCGACCTCGTGCGGGCACGGGCGGTGGACGATCCCCGGAGCGGCGAAGCGCTGCTGCGCGAGCGCCACGGCCCGCGGCTGGGAGGGGACGCCGTCGAGGAACCGGGCGTACGCCGCGGCGAGCCCCTCGAGGTCGCGCACGCCGCGCGAGTACGCCTCGCGGAAGGCCGCCGGGCCCCGCGACTGCCACAAGAACCGGACGGCAGACCCCGCGGCCGTGTAGGCGCGCCCGCCCGATTCGCCGTAGAAGCGCCCCGGCGCGAACAGCCTCGGCAAGTCGGGGAGCAGCCCGAGATCGCGCAGCGCCCGCGCCTCCTCGTGCACGGTGAACTCGCCGGCCGGCCAGTCCGCGGCGACCGCGGCTCCCTCGACGAGCGCCATCTGCGGCAAGGGCCCGCCCGGCACGCCGAACGGCCCGGGCGCGATCCCGGCAAACGCGGCGTGCGCCAGCTCGTGCCGGAGGATGGGATGCGGAGCCGGCGCATCGTTGGTGTGGATCTGGCGCAGCCAAGGCTTGGTGAAGCTCGTCTCCGCGGCGCCGATCAGGCGGTGCTTCTCCTCGGCGTTCCGGTAGAGGAAGACGTCGACAGGCGCGGCGTCGACCACGAGCCCGGCGAACTCGCGCATCGCGCGCCAGGAGACCTCCGCGTCGCGCGCCAGCAGCTTCCGCTCCTCGTCGCGCTTCTCCCGCGGGAAGTGCAACACCACGTGCTCGGTGCGCAGCAAGCCGCCCAGGTCCACATCGAGCGCGGCGACGCTTGCTTTCCAATGGAACCGTTCCGCGTGCAGCGAGAGCCAGGTCGCGGGGACGGCGCATGCGGCGATCAGCGCCAGCCCGGCTGCGCGGCGGCGACCCGGCCGTGCCGCCAGCGCAGCCCCGGCGCAAGCGCCTGCATAGAGGAGGGTGGCGGCGCGGAAGATCCACAGCGCGCGTGACGGGCGGATGGCCTCGTCGTAGATGGGCCCCGGGAACATGCCTCCCAGATGGTGGAAGGCGAACACCTGCGGGCCGCGCGCGACGGGCCACAGCGAGACGACGAGGCTGGCCGCGAAGACCGCCGCGACGATGAAGCCGGCGCGGGACGGCGCGAGGAATCCCGACGCGGCGCCGAGCGCGGCCGCCAGCACGCCGGACGGCACCGCCACCGCGAGGTACAGCACCACTCCCGCCAAGGGGTCGCAGGCCGGCCGGCGCAGCCCGTTCAACAGGATCAGCGCGACCGGCAGCGCGAGCGCGACCGCGCCGGCGAGCACCGCCGTCGCCGTGGCCCGCGCCGGGTCGGCGTCGCCGCGCGACATCTCGGCGCGCGCGGCCGCGACGCCCGGGGCTGCGCCGAACAGACCCGCGCAGAGCGCGACCGCCTCGGCCAGCTCGTAGCCGAGGTGATCCGCGAGCGGCAGGAAGGCGCACGCCACGGACACCGCCGCCAGGAGCGCCACGTACGCCCACGTTCCCCGACGGCGCCAAAGCTGGCGCCACCGGCTTGCGGACGCGCTCGCGCTGTTGTCATGCTGCTCGGAGATGTCCTCGCCCTCCGACCGCCGCAGCGCGCCTCGCGGACCGATCCGGTTGCGCGTCGACTACGAGCGCATGAATGCGTTCTTCGCCGACTACACGAAGAACATCTCCAAGGGCGGCACCTTCATCAAGACCGCGCGGCCCTTGCCGGTCGGCACCCGCTTCCTCTTCGCGCTGGCCGTGCCCGCGCTCTCCGAGCCGGTCACCCTCGACGGCGAGGTCACCTGGATCCTCGCCGCCGAGGACGCTCGCGAGGGCCTGGAGGCGGGGATGGGAATCCGCTTCGTCTTCGCTTCCGACGATCAGCGGCACGAGTTCGAGGCGCTGGTCGAGCGCATGATGGAGGAGAGCCTCGGCCGGTACGTCACGCAGGGCCTCTTGCAGCGCAGCTGAGCGCAATCACTCGTCCACGCCGAGGAACACGGCGCGCGTGCCGGGTCCGACCGCATGGGCCGCCGCCTCGCCCCCAGCGACCTCCACCACGTATCGGGAAGGCTTGCCGACCCTGCGCGGCACGTCCGTGCGTGGCTCGGCGTTGGCCACCACGCCTACCACGCCGCGATCTTCGCCCAGGTGGATCATGTCGAGCGGGATGAGGGTGTTGTGCATCCAGAAGGGATGATCCGAAGTCTCGTCGAACACGAACAGCATGCCGTGGTCGCGGGGGAGGTCCTGGCGGAACATCAGCCCCCGGGCGTGCTGCGCGTTGGTGCGGGCCACCTCTACCTGCACGACCCAGGGACCGCGCGATGTCTCGAACCGGACGGCGGGCTGCGACATGTCTTTTCCCTGCGCGGCCGTGGCGCCGCCGCGGCAGGATCCGGCGAGGAGCAGCGCGATGACGAGCGGTGCGCGGCGCATGCGGGTTGCGACCCTACACCATCCCGTGGCTGCAGCGGGACTACCTCTTCAAGCAGTAGAACGTTCCGCCCAGCTGCCCGAAGAGCTGCTGGTACCTCGCAGGCGAAAGGCGCTGCTTCATGGCGTCCAGGTAGTCCTGGTTCAGGTTGAGCTGCCCGCAAGAAAGGCCCGCCGGGCACGAGCCGCCGGCGCCCGAGCACGGTTGCGAGCAATAGGGTCCCTGCGTCCCGGGCGTCGCCAGGCAAGCGAAGCTCTCGCACTCGCTGGAGCCCAGGTAGAGGTACTCGCGCCCGGGCTGCGGGTGGAGCTCCGCTCCGTTCAGGTCCTGCAGATGGCAAGGCGCGCCCAGGTCGGTGCGCGCGCAGCCACCCGCCAGCGCCGCCGCGGCGAGGGCGGCCGCGAGTGTGCTGCGCAGGACACCTCTGGCTGGACGCAGCGCGTACATGCGGGCGGAAAATTGGTTCCCTCCGGCCCCGCCGCAAGGGGTTGCCCGGCCGCCCACCGGCTCCCATGTTGTCCCCGCCATGCGTCTGCTGCTGCTGTGCATCACCGCCTGCCTCCTGGCCGCGCCCATCCACGCCGCCGACACGGACGAGATCAGCGCGGTCCAGAAGCGGCCGCTGCGGCAGGCCAAACGGCTGGAGCTGTGGGGCTACGGCACGATGAGCATCGCCGATCCGTACCTGCAGCGGTGGGGAGGCGGCCTGCGGGGCATGTACCATCTGCGCGAAGGCCTCGCCGTCGGGCTCGACGTCGGCGGCCTCGGCAGCTGGGCGACCCAGGAGCTGGTGATCGCCAAGCGCGAGCTGCACGCGCGCATCATCGAGTCGCACCAGCGAGCGTCGGTGGCGGGGATGGCGTCCATCGCGCCCATCTACGGCAAGGTGGCCCTTCCGGGCGACGCACTGGTGCATTTCGAGACGTTCCTCGACGCTGGATTGGGTGGGGTCCTCACCGAAACCGAGGCGGGCAAAGGGATCCGGCCCATGCTGACGGGTGGCATCGGCCAGCGACTCTTCCTCGGCGAGAACCTGGCGCTCACCGCCAGGGTGGGCGGGGAGGTCTACGCGGAGCGCGTCCTGGTGAACGGGGAACGGCAGACCCACGCGACGGGGTTCTGGACGGTCCAACTGGGCCTGTCCTGGTATCTGCCGGGAAGCAGGGACGACCGATGATCGCCGCGCAGATCTGCGCGCTTGCGCTGCTTGCCACAAGTAGCCCGACCGCGACCCCGCCCCAGATCCCGACCCTAACCCCGACCCCGAACGCGACCCCGACCCCGAACGCAGCCGTCGCCCTGAACGAGCTCCCCGCGCTCGCCGAGGATCCCGCGGTCCGCCTCGCCATGCGCGGTACGCCGGCCTCTCTGCCGCCCGTTACGGCGCAGATGTTCCGCCTGGGCGGCCGGACCGAAGCCCAGCCGATGTTCCAGATCTCGATCGGCGACCCGTTCTTCCGCAGCATCCTGCTCGGGGTGCGCGTCGAGCACCACCTGGACGAGCGCTGGTCGCTGGGCGGACACGCGCTCGGCGGGGCTTCCTTGCTCTCGGCGCCGATCGACGTCTGCACCGATTCGTCCTGCAGCGGCCCGGAGGCCGGACGCCTGCGGTCGACTCCCGGCGACATCCGCATGATGGGCGGCGTGGAGCTGGGATGGGCGCCCATCTACGGGAAGCTCTCGCTCGCGGGCGAGAAGACGATCCACTTCGACGCTTACGTCTCGGGCGGGCCCGAGCTGCTGCTCGAGCGCATCGCGCCCGATGCCGCCTCCGGCGCAGCCTCGCGCTGGGCTCTGGGCGGCCGCGTCGCCGTCGGCGAGCGCATCTTCTTCTCGAACACCTTCCTCGTCCGCGTGGGCGCGAGCGAGGTGCTCTACAGCACGCGCGTCCGCGGCCATCCGGAATGGGAGCGCAAGCTCTCGGTGGAGCTGGGCGTCGCATGGCTCTTCGGCGGGCGGTGAGGCGATGAGGACCTGCCTTCTCTTGGCCGTGGCGGTGGGGACCGCGTTCGCGGCGCGAGGCTCGTCCGAGCAGGACGAGGCGGCCGCCGCGCGGGCGTTCGCCGCGCTCCAGGCGGGCAAGCTGGACGCCGCGGCCGCCGACGCGCAGGTGCGCGCGCTCGTCGAGTCGCTGGATCGCGCCGGCCTGCCGCAAACGGCGACCGTCGCGCTCTCGGTGCTGGGCGCTCAGGAAGGCGAGGCGGCCGTTTCGGCCTCGCGCGAGCTGCAGCGCAGGGCCGCGCAGGGAGGGCTGGCGCTCGGCCTCGCGATGCGGCTCCCTCCCTCTCGCTTGGAAGCCGGTCTCGCGGTGCGCGTGGCCAGGGCGCACCTCGAGCAGGCGCTGGTGCTGGCTCCGCTCGAGGAGGGCTCGGCGTTCGCGGGAATGGCCGGCGGCAACGGCGCGGCGCTGACGCAGGCGAGCGCGGGCGCGCCCGTGCGCGCCGCGCTGCCCGAGGAGCCGGTGCAACCGCGCGTCACCGCGGTGCAGCGCCTCGCGCGCGCGGAGCTGGAGCGCGCCCGTCAGATCGCCGCGCAGGTGCCGGACGGCGCCGCATCCGCCGGGGAGGCGCACGAGGTCAGCGCGCTGGCGGCGCTGGCGGCCGGAGACACCGCCGCCGCGGAGGAGCAATTCGAGGCGGTCGTGCGCGTCGCCGCGCGTGGCGCCGCGGCGGCCGAGCGCCGCGAGGACGCGCTGTTGCAGCTCGCCCGGCTCGCCTACTCGCGAGGAGACGATGCGCGGGCGCAGACCATGTACGCGCGGGTCTCGCGGGGCGCGCCCCAGTGGCTGGACGCTCTGTTCGAGTCGAGCTGGTCGCACTTCCGCCGCGGCGAGGACGAGAAGGCGCTGGGAAACCTGCTCACGTTGCACGCGCCGTTCTTCCAGGGCCGCTACTTTCCCGAATCGCACGTGCTCAAGGCGCTGGTGCTCTACGAGAACTGCCGGTACGCCGATGCGCGCCGCGCGCTGGACGAGTTCGAGGCGCGCTACCGTCCCGTGCACGATGGGCTCGCCGAGGGTCTGCAGCTCATGCCGACCGCGCAGTCCGCCGTGGAGGCGCTCGCCTCGGGAGGGCAGGCGCTGCTCGCCCAGCTGCCGGCGCCGGCCCGGCCCGACGTCGCGCGGCTCCTCTCCACGCCGGAGCTGACCCTCTCGCTGCGGCAGGTTGCCTCGATGGCAAGGGAGCTGGACTCGATCGACGCGCGCGGCCCGGCGTTCCGCGGCTCGGCGCTCGTTTCGGCAGTCATCCCGCAAGCTCGGAGCGCGCGTCTCGACCTCGTGCAGCGCACCGGCGACCGCGTGCGCGGCGCGCTGGCCAGCGAGCGCGGGGAGCTGCGCGAGCTGCTCGGACAGTCGCTGCGCCTCGGCTTCGAGATCGCCGGTCGGGAGAAGGACCTCGCCGCGGCGCCTGCCTCCTCGGCGGCGGTCTCGCAGCGCCGCCCGCCGACGCAGGTCGACGACGACGAGGAGATGTGGCCCTTCCAGGGCGAGTACTGGCGCGACGAGCTGGGCAGCTACCGGTTCCACCTCGGCGATCGCTGCGCCCGCCCCGCGACGCCTCTGCCCGTGCAACAGGCCCAGGTTCCCGCAAAGGCGCCGCCCGCCGCCGCGGCCGTCGAACCTCCGCCTGCCGCTCGTTGAGCGCGAAGCGCCGCCGGCACCGCGGCTCGGGCGTTCCGTCGCCGTAGGTACCGCGATTCCCAGGGAAGCGAATTTCCGCGTGCGTCCGGTCACATCGCTTCACGGCCGTCTGCCGCGACCTCGGTCGCGTGCGCGCCATCGCGAGCGCCGCCAGGCCCGAAGGTTGCACCGTCGGCGGACCGGGAGAGGAACCGTGCGCCCGCCGGATGCCGGCCAGGGAGAGGACGCCGCATGATCGCCTTTGCCATCGTCCTCGCCGCCGCTGCCGCCGCGGCACCCTCGGCGGCCAGGCAGGGAGCGCAGGCGCTCGCGCAGCCCGGGCGCGACTCGGCGCTGCTGCACCGCGGCGCCGATTCCGCCGTGCAGGCCAAGGAGCAGGAGCAGGAGCGTGCGCTCCGCAGCTTGCTCGCCCTGGGGGGAAGCGAGGCGGAGCAGGCCGAGGTCACCGCGCGCCTCGCCAATCTCATGAGGGGACGCGGCCTGGCGCTCACCATCCGCGCGGCGGCCGAGGCGGATTCGGATCCGTCCGCGGCGGAGCGCGACAAGGCGGCCGCGCAGACCGCGCGCTCGGAGGCCGTCGCGCTCTATCGCGAGCTGCTTCGCAAGTACCCGCGGGCGCCGAAGCTGGACGAGGCGCTCTTCTTCCTCGCCGACGCGCTGCAGGACTCGGGCAAGGACGACGACGCCGTCGCCGCGGCCCGCGAGCTGACGCGCCGGTTCCCGAAGTCCGGGTGGGCGCCGGCGGCGCACGTGTTCGTCGGCGAGCACCTCTTCGAGAAGGCGAAGCTCGCCGAGGCGCTGATGGAGTACCGCGCCGCGGCCGAGGTCGAGACCGACGACGTGTACCCGTACGCGCTCTACAAGGCCGCCTGGTGCCGCTTCAACCAGAACGCCTTCGGCGACGCGATGAAGCTCCTGTACAAGGTGGTGGCGGTCAGCCTGGGCGGCGATGCGGCGCATCCGTCCGATGGGAGCGACGCAAACAAGGTGCAGCTCGCGCGCGAGGCGCGCCGCGACTACGTGCTGGTCTACGGACGGATCGGTTCGCCCGCGAGCGCCCGCGAGGAGTTCCGCGAGAAGTTCGGCGCGCAGGCGGGCCAGAAGATGCTCGAGCTGTACGGCAAGCTGCTCTTCGATCAGGGCCGCGATCCCGAGGCCCAGCTCATCCATCGCCAGCTGCTCGAGATCCACGGCACGCGACCTGGCGCCGCGCTCGACCAGACCAGGCTCCTGATGATCGCGGCCCGCGGAGGGAAGCGGAAGGACCTCCTGCGCGAGGCGCAAGCCCTGGTGGAGACGTTCCAGCGGGTCAAGAAGGCTTCGGCCGCGGACGGGGAAGGGCGCGAGGCCCTGGAGGAGGGGGAGCAGCACGCCGAGGAAACGCTGCGCAACCTGGCGGTGCAGCTGCACAACGAGGCGAAGAAGACGCGCCTCGACGACACCTACGCCGCCACCAAGGCGCTGTACGCCGACTACTTGACGCTGTTCCCCCAGGCCCCGGACGCGTACGAGCTGCGCTTCTTCGATGCCGAGCTGCTCTATGGACTGGGTGAACGCGCCCGGGCCGCGTCGCTGTACGAAGAGGTCGTGCGCCAGGACGCCGCGGCGCAGAGCGCCGGGAAGAAGCCCGGGCGATGGCTGCAGAGGGCCGCCTGGGGAGCGGTGGTCGCCCGCGCCGAGGTGGCCGGCGATCAGAAGCCCAAGGAGGAGCACGGCGCGCAGCGCCCGCTCACCGCGGACGAGGAGCTGCTCGCAAGCTCCTGCCGCCTTTTCCTCGGCGCGTTGCCGGCGGCGCAGCACTCGGTGGAGGTCGCCTTCAAGCTGGGGCGGCTGCTCTACCTGTCCGGCAAGCTGGACGAGGCGCAGAAGCACCTCTCCTGGATCGCCCTGGGCCATCCCGAGCACGAGCTTGCCGAGTACGCGGCGAACCTGGTGCTCGACATCGCCAACCTGCGCAAGGATTACCGGGCCGTGCACGACTGGGCGCTGCGCTTCCTTTCCGACAAGCGGCTCGTCGCCCGCGGCGGCCTCCACTCCGACTTGCAGCGCGTCGAGGAGCAGAGCGCTTACGCGATGGCCGACGCCGTCCAGGGCGACGCGGAGAAGGCGCGGGCGCTGCTCGCGTTCGTCGACGAGCACCCGCGCGGAGCGCTCGCGGACAAGGCGATCTTCGGCGCCGCGGCGGCGCTCTCGCGCGCAGGCCAGGTGGACGCGGCGATCGCTGCGCGCGCGCGGCTGTGGAAGGATCTGCCCGCGTCGTCGCTCGTGCCTCGCGCGCTGCTCGCCTCGGCGGCGGACCACGCCGCCGTGGGGGATCTCGCCGAGGCGGCAGGCCTGCTCGAGCGCTATTTCGCGGGGTACAAGCGGGAGCAGGAGGCGCGAAAGTGGCGCAAGGCGCATCCCCCGAAGTCGCGCAAGAGCGAGGCGGAGCCGATCTACGACGACGCCAGGGCACAGACGGCGCTGCACGATGCGGCGGTCCTTCGCGAGGCGCGCGGCGAGCTCGCGAAGGCGTTGCAGGATCGCAAGGACGCCCTGCAGCGCTGGCCCAGGGCAGCTGACCACGACGAGCAGGTGTTCGCGCTCAACCTGCTCCGCGCCCGCGCCGGCGATGCCGGCCGCGCGGCGCGCGAGCTCGCCGACCTCGCCCGGTCCGCGCGCGCCAATCCCGCGCTGCAGATGTCCAGCTGGCGCGAGTCGGCGCGGCTCTTCGCCGCGGCCCGCGAGACGCGCAACGCGAGCTGGGCGTGGCAGAAGCTGGAGTCGGTCTGGCGCGCGCTCCCGCCGAAGGCGCGCTCCGGGCTGGCTCCCGAGGCGAGCGCCGCGGCGGCGGAGGCTCACTTCGCGCTCGGGCTTGCGGCCTTCGACGAATTCAAGAAGCAGCAGATCCAGCCCCCGCTCGCGCGCACCTTGAACCGCAAGATCGCGCTGCTGCAGGAGGTCAAGAAGCGCGCCGAAGAGACGGTGGCGATGCGGCAGGCGGAGCCCGCGGTGTGCGCGCTGACGCAGCTGGGCGAGGCGCAGATGCTGCTCGCGTACGCGATCGCGACCAGCCCCGCCCCCGGTGGGCTGAATGCAGAAGAGCGCAGGCTCTACCGCGACGCGCTGCAGGAGAAAGCGAAGCCGTTGCTCGAAGAAGCGCGGCAGACGCTCGCTGGCGCCGACGGCCGCGCCCGCGAGCTGGGCGTGACGGGCGCGTGCGTCGCGAGGGCGGGATCGCTCCTCGAGAAGCTGGGAGGCAAAGCTCAGCCTCGCACGGAAATGGCGGTGGTGCGCATGCCGATCGCCGAGGTGCCGGCGCTGGTCCTGGGTGACGGCCGGCCGGCCGAGCCCGCGAGCGGACGCCCAGCGGCTGGCGCTGCGCCCGGGTCTATGTCCGACGGGACGGCAAAGGCGGTCTCCCCTGCACAACTTGGAAGCGGGACCCGGAGGGATCGATGAGGGGGCTGACGCTCGCGGTGTCGCTGCTCGCGGCGTGGGCGCCCATGGCCGCGGCGCAGGTCGGCGGGGCGGCGGGTAGCGAGCGCGCGCGCCGGCTGCTCGACGACGCGCTTCTCGCCGCCGCGGCGGTCCCAGCGGCTGCCGCCGGGCAGGACGTCGTGGCGCGCTTCAAGCTTGCCGCGGAGGCGGCGCCGCGCTCCGCACCCGCTCTGCTCGATTACGCGGTCGCGCTCGATCGCGCGGCGAACCTCGAGCAGGCCGAAGCCGCGTATCTCGCCGCGGCCGCGGCCTCGGACTTTCCGGAGCTTCGCTTCGCAGCCGCCGAGCGGGCCGCTTCGCTCGCCATCGATCGCGAGGATGCAGACGCCGCGCGCGCCGCGGTCGCGCTCGCTCGCGCCGCCCTTCCCGAAGATGCCGCCGGCTTCGTCTTGCAGGGGCAGGTGGCGCTCGGCTTGCGCGATCCGGCGGCGGCGCAGTCGGCCGCGCGATCGGCGCTGGTGCTCGACCCTCAGGACGCGGGCGCGCTCAGCGTTCTTGCGCGCGCCCACCTCGCGCAGGGCAACGTAGGGGTCGCGAAGCTCCTCGCCGCGCGCGCGGCGAACGCCGATCCCGAGGACGCCGAGCCGTTCCTGGTGCAGGCGGAGATCGCGCGTGGCGCCGGCGATCCAGCCGCGGAGCTGGCCGCCGCGCGGGCCGCGGTCGAGGCCGACGAGGATTCGGCGCGCGCCGCTCTCGCTCTCGGACGGGCGCTGTTCGAGCGCGGCCTCGCCGCCGACGCGCTCGAGCAGCTGGCGCGCGCGGCGGACCTCAGCCCGCACGCCGCCGCGGTCCGCCTCGCCTTCGGGAGCGTCCTCGCCGCCAATGGGCAGAAGCTGCAGGCGGTGGAGCAGCTGCTGCTTGCGGCGAAGCGGGCGCCAGGCTGGCCGGAGCCGCACCTGGAGCTGGCGCGCGTCAAGGAGCTCGAGGGCGATGCAAAGACGGCCCTCGCCGAGGCAAAGGTTTTCCTACGGCTGTCCAGCAGGGCGCCGCCTGCGGGGCATCCGATTCACGCCTTGGTGCAGCGTTGCGAGGAAGCGCTGCGGACGCGGGCGCAGGCATCGGTCGTGCAGTAGCGGAGCGGACGAGGGGCGGGAGGGTGGCCATGGCACCGAAGCTCTGGGGGGTCGTGCTCGTCTCGGTGCTCGCCACCGGCGCGGCGGCCACGGAAGCAGCGAAGGCCACGCCTGCGCAGCAGAGGACCGACCAGCCGGCCGCCCGGCCGCGCCGCACCATCATCCATTTCGGAGAAGACGACATCCGCGGCGACATCACCAGGCCCGACGGCGAGCTGGTGCAGGCGCCGCGCCGGGTCGCCGAAGGAAGCCTGCTGCGGATGCGGCGCAGCTTCATCGATCGCGCGCTGTCGGGGGCGGCGCGCGGCGAGTAGCGGACGACGCCTCGACAGCGACCCGGACACAATGGCCATCTCGATCCACCTGAAGGTCTACGAAGGCGGGAAGCTCAAGCTGTCCCGGCTCTTCCGATCGGAGCAGATCCGCATCGGCAGCGGGTCCTGCGACCTCGTTCTCGAGGGGAACGGGATCCTGCCCAGCCACGCCGTCATCGACGCCGGTGCGAGCGGCGCGGTCCTCCGCGCGGTGGGCCCTGCGCCGCTGTACCTCAACGGACAGCCCATCATCGCGGCTCCGCTGCGGCACGGAGATCTGATCTCGGTGGGCGATCTGCGCGTCATGGTCGAGCTCCGCGCTTCCGCGCCCGGGCCGGTTCCCGAGAAGCGGCCGCGCCTCCAGCTCATCGAGGGCGAAGCGGACTGGGAACCGGAGAGCTCGCGCGCCCATCCGCCCGCCCTCGCGGTCGTCCGCGACGAACCGCTTCCCAGGGGCACCGAGGCGCGCAGCGATCGCGGCATCCACGCAGCCATCCCGGACCTTCCCGCGCCGGAGTTGGAGGAGGCGCTGGAACCGGAGCTCCCGGAACCGGAGTTGCCGGAGCTCGATCTGCCGGAGCCCGCGCCCGCGCCCGCCGAGGCGCCACCAGAGCCGCAGCCGCTGGCTGCGCTTCCGCCGGAACCGGCGCCTGCGCCGGTGCTCCCCTTGCGCGGACTGCCTCCGGTGCCCGAGCAGGCCTTGCAGGGCGGCGAGTGTGTCGAGGCCGAGCTGTTCTGGGGCCGGACGCGCTTGTCCGTCTGGCAGCTCGCGCCGGGCGAAGAGCTGATCGGCGGCAGCGCTCCCGGTTGCGACGTGTTGCTGGAAGGGGTGACGCGTTCGCCGGTGGTGCGCTGCGACGCGAGCGGCTGGACGGTGTGCGCGCCGCGCCCGCTCTCGCTCACGCTCATCGAGGAAGGCCGCGCTCTCGGGGGCGCCGAGCTGCTCGTGCGCGGCCGCAGCCAGGCCGACGCGCACGGCTTGCTCTTGCCGCTGCCCCAGAAAGGCGTGGCGGTGCTCGGCTCGGCGAGCCTGGCCTTGCGCATCCGCCGCGTGCCCACGGCTGCGCGCGTCTCCGCGGAGCCGACGGACTGGCGGGGCATCCTCGGGGCCTCGGTCGCTGCCCTGCTGCTCATCGTGGGGATGAAGGTGCTGGCGGGGAACGTGCCGGCGCCCAAGGTGAACGGGGAGCCGGAAGTGATCCGCCCGCGGCCGCTGGTGGTGCGCACTTCGCCGAAGAAGCCGGATCCGATGGCCCTGCCGCAGCAGACCTCCAAAGCGCAGGGGCGCAAGGATCCGGGCAAGGCGGTCGCCCGGCACAGCGGCCAGGAGGGGGAGGCCGGCAGCAAGACCGCTCCACGCCGCGACGGGCGCGCCGAGCGGGCGCGCGACGAGCGCGCCGTCGTCGCCAACACCGGCCTGCTCAAGGCCCTGGGAATGGGCAAAGGCGCCAGCGACGTATTCGGCGTCGCGCTGGAGAAGGGAACGCGCGACGCCATGGGCCATCTCACCGGCCCCAAGGTGGGAGAGGCGCGCGGCAACGGCGGGATGGGCCTCAAGTCGCTGGGGGGCACCGGCGGCGGCGGCGACGGGTCGGGCCTCGGCCTGGCGCGGATCGGCACCAACGGAATCGGCGGCGGCCTGGCGAGCTACGGCGACGGCAAGGGCGGGCTGCGCGGGAAGTCCGACGCGGACATCGGGCTCGGTCCGGGGCGGCCGCAGGTGAGCGGCTCCATCGACCCCGAGCTGATCCGCAAGGTCGTGCACGAGCATCGCGCGCAGATCCGCACCTGCTACGAGACGCAGCTGAACGCGAAGCCGAACCTCGCGGGAAAGCTGGTCAGCGCCTGGACCATCGACCAGAGCGGCGCGGTCACCGAGGCGCACACGCAGGAGAGCACCATGCGCGACCACACCGTCGAGCAGTGCGTCGCCTCGAAGATCAAGACGTGGCGGTTCCCGATCCCGAAGGGCGGCGGCGAGGTGTTCGTCACCTATCCCTTCATCTTCACGCCGGGAGGGTAGCAGCATGATCGCCCTGATCGCCGCGTTGCTCGCCGCGCCGTCGCTGCCCGTCTCGCAGCGCGGTGCCTGGGTGGAGATGCAGGCCGGACCGCAGGTGCTGTTCCGCAACCGCGGCGCGGGCATCGGCCCCGAGGTGCGGCTCGATCTCGGCGTCGGCTTGACCGAGCGCCTCGCGGCGGAGGCGTGGCTGTCCGGAGCGCTGGAGGAGGCGCCGTTGCGCTCTCCGGGAGACCAGTCGCGGGTCGCGCTGGGCCTCGCTGCGCGGGCGCGCCTGTTCCAGCTCGATTCCGAAGGAAAGCTGATGGTGTGGGGCAGGGCGGGGGCGGGATGGGCGGCGGCCACCCCGACGGGCTCGGGTCCCGCCGGATTTGCCGGAGCGCAGCTGCTCTTCCAGCCCTTCGTGAAGCGGTTCGCGCTGGGCGTGGAGATCGACGCGGTGGCGGTGCGCTCCGGGCTGGGCCTCGCGGTCCTTCCGTCGCTGCGCTGCGCGCTCTGAGGTAGTCTCGAGGGCGGTGATCGTCCGCCCGCCGCTACCCGTCCCCGAGTCCTGGTCGCTGGGCGACCTCGAGCGCATGCGGATCATCCTCCGCGGCGGTTCGGTCATCGACTGGCGCAGGCTCCACTTCCAGACCAAGGAAGAGGTCGATCGCTACCTGCGCCTGTGCCTGTTCGACCCCGACGATCCCTTCGACCGCGCGCGGCTGCAGCGCATCCTCGACGAGGCGGTCGACTACCTGCGCACCAGCTTCCGCTACCGGGTGGCGGAGGAGGTCGCACGGCCCCGCGAGCTGCAGGACCTCTTCCTGCTCGCCTCGGGCGTGCGCGAGCCGCAGCGGCTGCGCCGGATCGCCTGCATCGCGCTCAAGGTGATGCACGTCGTCCATCACGTCGAGGCGCGCGGCCTGCTCCACCGGGCCCGCGTCAGCGAGGACGAGCTGGCGCAGCTGGTCACGGCGCGGGTCGATCATGCCATCACGCAACTGCGCCGCGCCGGCATGCCCATCCTGGCGGCCGCGGGCAGCGTGAAGACCCGACACAGCCTGATCACCAAGCTCCTCGCCAAGAAGGAGACGCTGGCGGCGCAGATCTACGACCGCGTCCGCTACCGGGTCGTCACCGCCCACCGCGACGACGTGCTGCCGGTCCTGGTGCGGCTCTGCGACGTCCTCGTGCCGTTCAACTTCGTCGTTCCCGGGCAGACGCAGAACACGCTGTTCAGCTTCCGCCGGCTGGTGCGCGAGACGCCGAGCCTGCGCAAGCTCGCGCCGGAGCTGCAGGCGGGCCTCCAGCTCGAGGAGCACGATCGGCGCGAAGGGAACGCGCCGCCCGCGAACGAGTTCAGCGGCGACGACTACCAGGTGCTCAACTTCGTGGTCGACCTGCCCGTCCGCCT